>JAGOGN010000198.1 GCA_017996675.1 Lachnospiraceae bacterium
GATGGATTATGGAACTTCTTAGGACTAACTTTAGTTGGATTTGCTTCTGTATTATTGGGTGGATGTCCATTACGTCAGCTAATCCTCGCTGGAGAAGGAAATACAGATTCCGTTGTTACAATCGTCGGTTTATTTGTTGGCGCTGCAATTTGCCATAACTTTGGTTTAGCATCTTCACCGGAAGGTCCAACAACGAATGGACAGATTGCAACTGTTGTTTGTTTAGTAATTGTACTTATAATCGCCATTACTAATCTGCAAAAATTCAAGAAAGCATAAGGAGGCTCACATGAAAAGTATTGATGCAAGAGGACTCGCTTGTCCTGAACCAGTTTTACTTACAAAGAAAGCTTTAGCGAACAACGAAACAGAGCTCACTGTCTTAGTCGACAATTTAACAGCAGTACAAAATGTGACCAGATTCGCCACTAATAAGAGCTTCAATGTCACATCCGCTTGGAGTGGAGAAGATTATACATTAACCATTAAAAAATAGAGGATGAATAATGAAATATTTAGTAACCTTTTTTACACATTTTGATGCCATGTCTTATCAACATTCATTAAATCGGTTGAATATTCAGGGTACCTTAATGCCAGTACCCAGAAAAGTAAGTTCTTCCTGCGGAACCTGTATCACGTTTTCTATTGAAGAAACTCTTGTTCCAGAGTCAGACCTTATACAAATGGAAAACTTTGCGGAAATATTTCGGATCATCGATGAATCCTATATTCTATTGCATAAAAATGAATAAGTCGGTATAATAAAGTTCCACCCAACTAGGTGGGACTTTATTTTTAAGGAGGTATAGAATGTCTGATATTAAACTAACATCCATGACTGCTCAGGGTGGATGAGCAGCTAAATTGGGCCCTGATGCCTTGGCACAAGTTTTGTGTCACTTACCAAAATTTTCTGATCCAAACCTTTTAGTCGGTTTTTCCTCCAGCGATGACGCTGCCGTATATAAAATTAATGAAACTACTGCAATGATTCAAACCGTTGATATTTTTCCCCCAGTTGTAGACGATCCTTATGAGTATGGGCAGATTGCTGCCGCCAACTCCATTAGCGATGTTTATGCCATGGGAGGACTTCCTAAATTAGCAATGAATGTTTTTTGTTTCCCAGAATCACTTCCAAAAGAAGTTCTTCACGCCATCTTACAGGGTGGATATGAAAAAGTTCAGGAAGCAGATTCTTTAATTGCAGGCGGACACACAATCAAAGATGTGGAACCGAAATACGGATTATGCGTTACTGGTTTTACTCACCCAAATCATATATGGAGAAATGACACTGCCAAACCAGGTGATATTCTAATTCTTACCAAAGCTATCGGAACAGGTATTCTTACTACCGCTGCCAAAGGCGATATGCTTAGTAAAAGTGAACATACTTCAATGATTCACTCCATGGCCGAACTGAATAAGATGAGTGCAGCGATTGCTACTCCTTTTCCAATTCATGCTTGCACTGACATTACTGGTTTTGGTATTCTTGGTCACTGTCTGGAAGTAGCTGTCGGAAGCGGATGCACCATTGTCCTAGATTCCAGAACCATTCCATTACTTCCTGGAACTTTGGACTATGCTCGTATGGGCATCATTCCGGCTGCAACATATCAAAACAGGGAATCCATTGAAGATCTTGTTCATTTAGACAAGAGCATTTCACTGGAAATGTCCGATATTTTATTTGATCCACAGACCTCTGGCGGACTGTTATTTTCACTTCCTGAAAAAGAAGGACTTGAACTTTGTCGCCAGCTGAACTCTTCCATTCCAACTGCGCAGATTATTGGTCACGTTGAAGCTTTCCATGAATGGAACTTAGTTGTCAAATAATAGTTTTTTAAAACAGGCCTATGGCCTGTTTTTGTTTACAAATAAATCACGTCGCAATTGCGACATAAACTCTTTTCTCAACTGTTGCTTTTCTTCCCAAATCTGAATTGCCTTCGGTGTGACCATCGGATTATCCACTGGCTGATAAAACTTTTCCAATTGATGATACGCATCTAAAAAATCCGTTGCACCTCTTTTGCCTGCTACCATGCAATCCCATGCAATCAGCATGGCACCTTCCTCATCCATCAAATCAGATTCCAAAAACAAAATTGTCTCCATTGGCAGGTCTGATTTCAACGCCTTTTTATTTACATGCAAGAGGATCATCTCCGATACCCGTTTCATCAAAGCTGGTTCGAATCGTTGTTTTAGGCCAAATTCTTCAAATAGAGTCGCACTTCTGATTCCGTGCTCTTTCTTTTCCGTCTGCAAATAACCTGCATCGTGGAATAAAATAGCAAGCTCCATTACATTTTCTTCTAACTCATATCCTTCTCTTAAGATTTCACTCCATTCCAATACTCTTTTTGTATGAGCAATTCTGGATCGAAACCCTTGATTAGGCTCCCCTGGTCGATCTCCACCTGTCTGTAGCAGATAATCACTTATGTAGTTTAAATATGCATCTTTTTCTTCTTTTGTTAATCTCATATCGCTCCTTGTATGTTTCGTGATTGCATTCTGACCTATTTTATCGTTATAATATATCATAATATTTCACTAGAAAGGGGTCCTTATGAATTTTCTTTTCTTTCTGAGTCAGCATCGGACCGATGCCATGACTACTTTTTTTCGATTCATCACCCATTTTGGGGAAGAGACCATCGTAATTTTGTTTCTTTGTTTTCTTTTTTGGTGCAAAAACAAAAACTTTGCTTATCGATTAAGCCTTGGATATTTTTTCTCTGGTCTTTGTGTTCAGGGATTAAAAGTGCTATTTCAAATTCCAAGACCATGGCTACTTGATCCTGAATTTCACGCAGTACCACAGGCAATTCCCAAAGCAACAGGATTTTCTTTTCCAAGTGGGCATACACAAAACGTTACCACACTCTTTGGTTTTTTAGGTTTCGCAAGCAAAAAATGGGTCGAACGATTTCTTTGCGCACTAATGATTTGTTTGGTTGGCTTTTCCAGAATGTACCTTGGCGTTCATACCCCAAAAGATGTTTTGGTTTCTTTCCTATTATCAATCGGAATCATCATTTGTGTTACTTTATTTTATCATCCGGAAACCATTTCCCCAAAAGCGGACCTTTTCTTGTCCTTCCTTTTTGCCTTCTTTTCCTTGCTAATTATCGCAATATGTAGTGTCCTCTACTTACAAGGTTCCATTGAGCTTCGGTATTTAGCCGATTGCTCCAAAACAGCAGGAGCAGGCTTAGGTTTCTCAGCTGCCTATTATCTCGAACGAACACACATTAAATTTACTACTTCAACAGACCATATCTGGCAACAGTGCTTCAAATATGGCATCGGTTTATTCCTTACATTCATACTAAAAGAAGGAATAAAAGTAGCTCTTGGAACCAGTTTAGTTATCAATGGTCTCCGTTACTTCATCCTCATTTTCTGGGTCATTGCTATCTGGCCATGGATCTTTATGCGTTTGTTTCACCCATCCAGAAAGAACCTGAAATAATCTTTGTGGCTCAATTGGCTTTGATAAATGTGCATTCATTCCAGACTGG
>JAGOGN010000199.1 GCA_017996675.1 Lachnospiraceae bacterium
CCAGTTGGATGTATTGGCAAATTTCAGTTCGTGGTCTCCTGCCGAGAAAACAACATTATTCTTTGTCCAAAGGTCATTTTGGAGATTCATCTGCTGCAAGGCCCAATTGCTGAATGTCCCTCCGACATACATATCCTGCTGGTGATGGGGAGCAAACTCAATATTATACTTCAAAGTGATATCATTGAATTCTATATTGTAAGTTCCTGATGTGGATATTGTAAAGCTGACATTAGCTCCTCCGCCGGTAGTAGATTGTGCGGTTCCTGATAAGCCGGAAGCATTGCCCCAATCCTGACCGCTGAAATTATTCGTATTTGCAAATTTCAATTCATAATTTCCTGCGAGAAGAACCTGGTCTTTTATCTTCCAGACACTGTTCTCCATTGCCATAGCTTTCATGCTCCAGTTGTTAAAACTCCCTCCAACGTACATTTGAGAGTAATGACCACCAGTTACATTGAAACTTTGGAGCTGAGGTATGGCGGCGCAATACCCACTTCCTCCGCTTTGTTTTGCCTGCACATAGACAGTTCCGTTTACGCCTGTCAGTTGAATTTGATTATTTACAATTTTTGCCGGTCCGGAATTAACTTCATAGGTTATAACCTGACCCACAGATGATGTCGCTGTCGGACTAAAAGCTGAATCACTAGCATTCTTATTGGGAATTGTTGGGAAATTAATGGTCTGCCCATTGCAGCTTTCCGTAGAATTCCTAATTAATTTGAGGATGATACAACCGTGTGGCGGAACAGTAACCGAGATGTTGCTCATTTTCCCCAGATTGGCATGCTGCCAAAGATCTCTTACCATCACTTGTCCTGTGACACCAAGCTGGTTGAGAAAGTTCATAGAACGGACCTGAGGTGTTGTTTCTCTGTTAAAAAAACCGATGATCCAGTCGCCGTTGCTCAGCTGTCCCCGCCAGGTTTGGCTGTTAGCATTTGTAGGATCATTACTAAGGGGTTTTCCAACAAATTTTGCAGTATTCAGATCCAACAATTCAGAATTTTGGTAAAGCCAGACATCGTTGCCAATGGTGTTGTATTGATCTGCAATAGTAACCGGACCGCCTGCCAAGATATTGAGAGAGATCACACTTCTTTTCTCTGTATCGTTGGCAAAGGTGTTAATTCGGATAAAATCACCATCCAGCTGCACTTTGTTACTACCTGTAACCTGTGACCAATATATAAAGCCATCAAATGCATTGGCATATTGTGACCAAGTATTAAAACGATGACCTCTGTCTTTATCACTAAATTTATACCAAGTACCTTCGCCAGCATCTTCATTAATTCTAAAAAGATGACCATATTGTTTTTCTAATTCTGCTGTATTAAAAAGATTTGGCATTACTAAACTCAAATATACCCCGTTTGCATCACAGGCTTCACGCATCCATCTTAAAGCTTTTTCATATTGAGCTTTTGTTCTTTGTGGGCCTACTGTTCCCAGGTTTCTGTCATATCCAGACTCAAACCACGAGAGAAAATCTACACGCAGATATTTGATTCCCATATCGGCATAATATTTCACATAGCCTTTTACATACTCTTCAGCACCAGGCCTGTCAACCTGTACCCATTTGAACCACATAGTTTCCTCTGCAGGATCCAAAAGAGATGATACATTAATATTAGTTCCGACAATTTTTTTGGTAGTATCATTAGCATCTACGTGTAGCCAAAGAGGATTTTCGTACATTCCCAAAGTCATTCCTTTGCCTTGCAAATATTGCGACCACCAGGCATAGTCGTGTTGCCATTTAGAGGAATGGCTTTTTCTGTAACCGTTCCCACTGATCTGACTTACATCTCCCCAACCGTCCATACAGACCATTGTATATCCATAGGATTTTAGATTTTGCTCCAGCCAGTTGATATTATCGGACAAGGCCTGCTCGGTCAGATAATTATCCTGCACACCAGACATTTCTCTTGTGATGTGATATTCGTAAGGATTCCAGTATAAAGGTGCTTTATATGGATTTTGTGATTTGTAAAAATTGTTGCCTAAACAAATAAGACAAAATATAGACGAAATCAGTTTAAAAAAATAGTGCTTTTTCATATGTACGTAATAATTTTAAAATATTAACGATTCTTTAACTGAAGGTTAATTCTGTGTTGCTAATATATTTCGGTTATGATATGAAAAAAGCTTACAAATTGTTTTTGTAAGCTTTAGGTAAACGTTTTTCAATGATAAATTAAATATTAGGTCTGTAAATCAACTACATAACAAAACCCCAATATTAATAAAAAGTAAATGCTATGCAGAAGATATTGAGCCTATCAGCATGATTTCTGCTTCAAAATTATCATTTTCAATGACAGATTTTGCTTTTACTTTACTCCTATAATTATAAATTGTCCTTACAGAATATCTTAAAAAATCTGAAATCTGATTGGAGTCGTTGATCCCTAATCTGATCAATGCAAAAATTCGTAGCTCTGTGTGAAGGGTCCCGAATTTCATTTGATAATGTTCTTCCGGCTTTAGTAACTTGTTTACTTCCTCAACAAAATTTGGATATATCCTTAGGAAAGCGCGATCAAAATTCTGGTATAGCTCATCAAGGTCCATCTCATCATTTTTTTTGTTGTTCACCATTTCTGAAAGTTTGTCCAATTGTCCCGTAGATAGCCTTCTTGAGATCAGTTTTTTATAACGGTCAAATTTTTCGAGATAATTTGAACACTGGTTGATGAAAAAACCAATATACTCTTCCTTGATGTGATTGGCCTCATCTAATTTCAAATTCAAAACACTGAGGTTTTCATTGGCAGACCTAAGTTCTTTTCTGGATTTTACAATTATCTTTAACTGGCGGATCACCAAGTAGGTCACCAAAGCAAGAATAATCAGCATAATACTGATCATCCAAACAGAAAATCGCAGCTTTCTGTTTGTATTGTTGATCTGGAGCATATATGCTTTTTCTATAATAGACTGCACTTTACTGATCTGAAAAGTTCTGAAACGGGCGTTATAGAAATTGGCATCTTCTATTGCAGATCCAAGAAAGCGGTAAGCCGTATTGTAATCACCTTCCTTATAAAGGAGGAATGCAAGCTCCTGAAGTGACCTGTTTTCCGTAGTAGCAGATTCGATATCCTCAATTGCCGATAGTGCAAGATATTTTTTTTGATTTTCCGTATGCCCGATTTCGCCTTCTGCAAAAGCTTTACAATAATATCCAATAGCTTTCAGCCTTGTTTTGGCGGGGACAGAGTTTATAAACTGATCGATATTGAGTATTGCTCTTTCCCATTCGTTGTTCATTTTACAAATATTGTACTGGAAAAGATTCCTGAAGACGGGATCTTCAGAAGATGCAAACCCTTTGTGATAATATTCCAGTAGTTTTGTCCGGTATACGTCAGCAAACATTTTATTGCTCCTGCTGTACTCGTAAAGATTGGTATAAAGGGATTCCGAAGTAGAGTTATAGGAAAAAAGCAAAACCTTGGGAACATCCGTTTTTATACTGTCAAGAATCATCTTCGATTCAGTAAAAAGCCCGA
>JAGOGN010000037.1 GCA_017996675.1 Lachnospiraceae bacterium
TTCCTACACATGAAAACATACGAGGAAAGGACTACTACAAGTAAAGGTGAAAAATAATGGCATATAGACTAAAAGAATACAGTTACAATGATAAACTCACTAAAGATCAAAATCTGCTACTGGATAAACTATACAAGCTTCGTATGTCCGGTATGGCTGAGGAACTTGAAAACCAACTGCTGAATCCAAACACTGGTCTTGAATCATTTGAAACAAGGTTCTCGGATATCGTAAACTTTGAATGGTCACAGCGTGAAAATAAGAAGTTCAACCGATTATTAAAACAAGCAACACTGAAATATCCTTCAGCAGATCTGGATCAATCGTTATACGAACCAGAGAGACAGCTTAACACGCGTGTTATTGAACTTCTAGCTGATTGTAATTGGATTGATGAACCAAATAATCTATTGATGACTGGCGGAGCCGGTGCTGGTAAAACATATCTTGCCTGTGCCTTATGCATTACTGCATTGCATCAAATGCGGACTGTGAAATATATCCGTGCGAATTATCTTCTGCAGGAAGCTGAGCATGCTCGTTTGGAAAGCGCTTATTATGAGTATTCCAATAAGATGGCAGCATATGACCTACTAGTAATCGATGACTTTGGACTTATGGATCTTGATATGTCTAAATGTCGTGATCTCTTTGAGATTATTGAATCAAGAGATTGTAGAAAATCAACAGTAATTATTTCGCAAATACCTGTAGCGAATTGGTACATGCTCTTCGGTGAAAATACATATGCAGATGCCTGCCTAAGCAGGATGACATCAAAGGCATATCGACTTGATTTTCCAGGTCGTGACAGACGTGTAAACAACAGTAACTAATCAATCAGCTGAGCTCCGCTCAGTTTCAAGCGGAATAGCGCTCCGTTCCTTTGGAACGGATGCGCAGATTTCGCGGAATATGCAATTGTAGCTGAATTTGATAGAGAGCATGGAGATGAGCACCGTTTCTTTGGCTGTAAGTATTAATGATTTATATGGAAAGTTGTAAATGTGCCTCAATTATTCAACACGAGATGCCGATGATGGCAAAGATTATGAGATAGAGTAAAAAAGTGGGAACTTCTTAATATAGTAATGCTTAAGTAAAGTTCCCTCTGTTTTTAATTTGAAAAGGTAAGGTTGACACGAAAAGTTATAAAATATATAATTTACTCAATATTAATGAAAGGACGTTGCACATGGAAGAGATAAATGACAATCTATATCATAAGATTATTCAATTATATCAAGAAACTTCTTCTGTAAAAGAAACAGCAAAGAAGTTAGGCACATATCCTATCAAGGTACGTCGTGTCCTTATTACTGAAGGTTTATGGAACAGCAATACAAGTGTTCAGATAGGTTCTCTATATGCAAGGGGATTATCTGTTGCTGAGATTGCAAAACAGCTTTTTATATCTGAAAAGAATGTTCAATCGTATCTTCCATATAGCAGAGGACAATATGGCGGAGACAATCGAAGTGATGAAGCTGTGCGAAGTGAAGTGTATCGTGAACGAATGCATGTAGCTGAAAGTTCACAAATAAAGAAGCTTAATCAAAATACTAATCAACATATGAATCCAGATAAAGAAATGGAGAATAATCGAATGGATAAATTAGATATATTAAAGGAACGTACCAGACAGTTGGCAGAAGATCGTCCTATCCCTTATGCCATAAGACTTCATTTAGAATTGGACATGGAAGACAAGGCATTGGGAACAAATGAATTAGGCATACTTGTACAATATGGAAAAATGACGAACAATATATCAAGAGATATCATTGTTCCGGGAGATATTACTCTACATGCACTTCATTATGCAATAAACAGAGCTTTCGGATGGCAGAATAGTCATTTGCACAGTTTTCATCCATATGAAGATGATTATAATATGATGATTAAATCAGGGAAACTTACAGATTGGGCTAAACTTGCAGGCATGTATTTCCGTTTTCCATGTGAAGATTATGAAGATATTTATTGGGATGATGATTATAAAGCTGGGATTAGTGTGAAAAACTGGATGAGGAAAAAATATACCGGACCATATTATTATGGAGGAACTAGAGAATATTTCTATAGGTGTCAGAAGGATGTAAAAGAGTTATATGAGTGGCAGCCTACCTTAGAAATAAGAAAATCATTCGGAGAATGGATGGATGAATGCAGAGAGCTTACTGAAAAAACAGGAGATAAGGACGCAAAAGCAAATATGATAAAACGCATTGCGCCAATTACAGAGGTGACAATTACAGAGCTTGCAGACAGCATTACTTTTGAAGGTGGCTTTGATGAACTAATAGAAAGACTTCCAATCTATGACATTTTACTTATGCCAGGAATGATACAAAACTTTGATTCTTGGGATTTTTCTAATAGACTAATACTGAAAAATTCAGAAAAGGAAGAGATATGTCTTGCTCCAGTCACATCACCTATTCTAAATGCAATCCGTTACTGGTACGATTATGGTGACGATTGGAATGTAAAAATAACTGCGACGGCATGTTATGAGACAAAGGAGAAGTATAAAGCATCTGGAAACCCAATAGAACCAATGGAAGAACACCGACCAGTATGCGTGGATGCAGATGCACTGCCAGTATGCGATGATATTGGTGGAATTTATGGATATTGTAATATGCTTGAAGTTCTTCACGGAGAAGATTTAGAAGAAAAAGAATCTATGAAAGAATGGGCTAGAGGTATGGGTTGGACTGGAAGAAAGACAAATCCTCCAAATATTTTATAGAAGAAAAACAGCCATGAAATCTGCAACTCATAGAGTTTATAAGACAGAGCTGACCAGAGAATATGATTCGTCTGGTCAAGCTTTCGTCATTCTTATAAATGCATTAGCAATCATGGGAATTATTACCCCCATAAGCTCCTAGATCCTCTTTTAAAAAATGAGACTTGGCTATTTGCAAATCATTAATACGGTAACCCTTTGTTTTTAGGATTGCAAATTTGAAATCAAGTAGAGCAGCAGGGACATTTAAAATGCTTGCTGTTTCAAAAAAGGTATATTCATTTAATGTTTCTAGAACGTTTTTGTCTTCGAGTAGAAGCTCAGCTGCAAATAGATTTGCTTCGTATTCCATAGGCTTATCAGCTCTTTTTTCCAATACTTCCAATTCCTGAAAGCCGGACATCATGGCAATCTCTTTGTGAAGCATACCGTGTCCTAGCTCGTGGGCAATCAGTATGGGACGAAATAGTTCCATGATATTCTCATCAATTACGATATTATTAATGCGTGATTGATAGAAGTAGTAGGCTTTCAGTCTCTGATGTAAATCTATATAGTGCAATTTATAGTCCAGGACTTCACAGATAACAAAGGGATCTCGGCTACCTGCTTTCTTGACCAGAGCATCTACCACATTAACAATGTAATCAATTGTCATTTGGTATCACTTCCTTCAAAAATATTTTGGCATTTTGCTATTATAACAGTAGCAAAAATACTGTCCTATTAAACGGACTCGTCAATTGGCGGCTTCGTTTTTTTCTTTCTGGAGAATTTTTCAGATGCTTCTTTCTTTGATGAAATATACACCTGCATTAATGATTGCATGAATATCTCTTTGGCATCATCATCAAGATCGCCACCAGCGAAAAGCGCTCCAGCACGGTCTAATACATCTTTTGCCTCTTTTGCACCCTTATAACCGAATTTGTCTTTGACAGTATCGAGAAAGTCTTCATTCTCAATATTTTTCTGCTTATCAGCTTCTTCATCATCTACCAGATAAGATACAGATACACTTAGCGCATCTGCCAGTTTCCTGATATTACTTTTTCTTGGGAGTGTATTTAGTTGTTCATAGGTATAGAGTGAACGCTCTGAAATACCTGTTATTGCCGCAAGCTCGGTCTGGGATAGATTTTTTAATAATCGAGCCTCTTTTACTTTTTCACCAAAAGTCATGTTACTACCTTCTTTCCAGGAAGAAAAATTTTATTTTTGTAACTTCCGATTAACTATTGACAAACTTCTTTTTGATGATATAATCATGTTTGTTAAGTAACTTCTGGTTAATCATATATCAGAACTTCCGAATTGTCAATAAAAAGTTCTGATTATATAATTGGTAACTTCTGAAAAGAAACGAGGTGATGAGAGATGGGTAAACGAGTCATATTGCATTCAGATATTAACGCATGTTATGCGGCAATAGAACATTTGCATCGTCCTGAGCTGAATGGAAAACCTTTGGCTGTAGGCGGAGACCCCGAAGCAAGACATGGAATAGTCTTAACCGCAGATTATATAGCTAAAAAATACGGTGTGAAAACAGGTATGGCACTTTGGCAGGCGAAGCAGGTTTGCCCAGAACTCAACATTGTTTCACCAAGAATGGATTTGTATTTGCGATTTTCCAGAATGGCTCATGAGATATATGGGGAATACACGGATCTACAAGAACCGTATGGAGTGGATGAATCATGGTTGGATGTGACCGCCAGTGGTTCATTAAAAGGTGATGGATACAAGATAGCAAAAGAAATTAGCAATCGTATGAAATCAGAATTAGGCATAACCGTTAGTATTGGAGTATCCTTTAATAAAATTTTTGCTAAACTTGGTTCTGATTATAAGAAACCAGATGCCATTACAACTATGTACGAAGATGAATTCAAAAGCAAAGCATGGGCACTTCCAGTATCTGATCTTTTATATGTAGGACGGAGTACCAATCAGAAGTTAGCACGATTTGGAATCAAGACTATTGGAGACTTAGCACAAACAGACGAACATTTATTAATGTCACATCTTGGCAAGATGGGTGGTATTCTCTGGGGATTTGCGAATGGCTATGATGACTCACCTGTAAAAATGGAACATACACATGCACCAATTAAATCTATTGGAAATAGCACTACTACTCAAAGAGATTTAGAGAATGATGAGGATGTAAAAATTATTCTTTACATTCTTGCAGAGAGTGTTGCAGCAAGACTTCGAGATAATGGATTTAAGTGCAGGGTGGTGGAAATCAGTGTCAGGGATAATGAACTTTATTCATTTACCAGACAGCATAAGATTGATCATGCCACGAATATTACTGGGGAGATTGCAACCGAAGCGTATCGAATATTCAAGGAAAATTACAACTGGCGAAAGCCAATCAGAAGCGTAGGAGTTCGAGGGGCAGATCTTGTCAACGACAATTACTGGGAACAGATGGATTTGTTTTCTAGTGTAGAGCAAAGAGAAAAACAGATGAAATTGGATGATGCAGTAGATACCATAAGACGACGATTTGGATTTTATAGTGTTCAAAGAGGTCTTATGTACCGTGATAAGAGTCTCTCTTCTGTGAATGCAAAAGAGGATCATACGACTCATCCAATCGGATATTTTGGCTAAAAGGAGGTATTTAAGTATGGCTTATATGAGATACGATTTAAACGATAAACAGAATAAAATCTATGACTTTTTATGTGATTTTCTTAAGGCGCATGGTTTTCCGCCAACTGTAAGAGAAATTGCAGAAATGGCGGGACTTGCTTCAGCATCTAGTGCACATCATTATTTGAAGCAATTAGAAGAAAAGGGATATATCCGCCGAGTAGAAGGAAGTCCAAGAGCAATTGAAATAATGTGAAGAGGTGGTTGTAGCATGGAGAGTGTAAAGGTATATGTGGATGTTACTGCTGAGTTTTCAAAAGAAGGAGTATTAACACCAAAAAGTTTTATATGGAAAGATGGCAAAGTATATGAGATTCAGCGTGTAAAAGATATGCGTCGAGCTGCCAGCATGAAGGCAGGTGGTGTAGGAATGAGATATACATGTGTTGTTGATGGTAGAGAAAGTTATCTTTATTATGAGGACAACAATCTCTGGTTTGTAGAAGGGAAAGCCGGAGCCTGATTATGTGTGGTGACATGTAATCAGTTGGCTTCGAAGATCAGCATATGGTTGGGGCATATTAGACAGGTATGTAACGGAACTCCCACCAGATAAGCTTGCAAAGGTGATTCCCTTTTCCTTTCAAGTACAAAATGTTACTGATGATTTTGTATTGTAAAGGAGCAGACTGAACGATGAGAGAATTAAAACAAATTGAATTTTATTGTAAGAAATGTAGAAAAAGTATGAAAATGGCATATTTACTTACGGGTAATGATGATGAACCTGTTTTAACAGGGATGATTATCAGATGTCATACAAATAGATGTACCAGAGTTATGGTACTAAAAAAGTACACAGAGGGAATGCTGATTGCCCGAGCAGATAATGAAGGGAAAGTATATATCTAAAAAAAATCAGAGCAAAGTTAACATCAGATATAGTAATTGCTATGTAACAAAGACAATTTAATGAAGGCCTCATGATATGGGAGACGTATTGAATTACGGCAAGGCTGATGCTTGCTAAGACGGACTCACCGTGGACGCATGGGAAAGAAACCAGTTTAAGGACTGGACTTTCTCATGCGTCCTTTTTTGTTGCAAAAAATTTCATAGTAGTAGGAGTAATTTTCCATCCTTAAACGTTTATCGAGCCAAACAAACGAAAGGATGGATTTTTATATGGAAAGAGAAGTTAAATTATTTACAGAAGACACTATGAAAGATATGGGAAAAAGAATACAAGATGCAAGAAAAAATAAAGGGTTTAAAGCAATAGATTTTGCCGATATAATAGGTATAGGTAAAGATCAATTATCAAGAATTGAAAATGGTAGAGTTGTTTGTAAATTGGAATATATATATGTTATTGCTCAGTACTTGGAAATATCAACTGACTATTTATTATATGGAAAAGAAAAATATAAAGTAAGCGATGAATTGATTGCGACAAGAAATATTGAAAAAAAGTTGCAAATAATACGTTTGTTAAATGAACTGTAGAGGTGAAGTATGGGAATAATTTTTGTTAATCTTAAGGCTATGGAAAACAGAGATAATTTAAATGTAAAACCACAGGGGGATACTGAACTTGAAAAAGCACAATATGTATATGAATATATAAAGAAAGCTAATGACATAGTCTTTGATGGTGTTATAGTGACGGAATATGGCGCAATAATTAAGTTGATACATGAGACGTATAAGTATGAGAGTAGAACAACGGAGGAATACTGGCAAGATAAGATATCCAAGGACACAATGGTTTATATGATGTTTGAAAATATTGTATTGTCATTTGATTATTTTTTGTACCAGGAAAAAAAGGTATCTGATTTCTATAAATGCCGGACGTATACAGAAGTAAAATTCAACTTTATTTTTAGAACTGATATTAAAGAAGTGAAAAAAATTGACATTATCAAAGATGTGCTTGAATTAGAAAAATTAGATGGAATATCAATATATGATGGTGGAAAAAAACAAGCTGATAAAGATGAAATTACTCAAGAACGCAATAAAATGAAAAAAATATTGTTTACAGATAAGGCTGGTGTGGCAAAAAAACTTGAACAATATTTAGGAATTAAAGAAGATAAAATCAGTAAAGAGAATCGCATTGATTACTATAAGATGGTTTTTTTGCTGTATTACTTGGATAAACACGGAATAGAATATGGAAATAAACAATTTCAGAGGATAAAAATTCTAGATAGTATTACCAAACCAAGACTTCAGCTTGTTGCTAATTTTCTTGAACATACAAATATACCAGAACCGGCTGAGGAACTTGAATTACTAAAGAATGAAATTGTCAAGCATTTATCTTTGAACCAGATAAATAGGATAAATAGAATCTATGTTCAATTGATATATTGCTATGAGACAACATTCCAGTATATAGGTAAGCTTTTAGATGTTCCTATAAATGTGTTTATTGAGGAAAGAGAATTAACAGATATAGAAAATCGTGTTGATAAATGCATGGAAGCAATAAAAAATGTTCAGGAATATGAACAAAAACATACATATGAGGATTCTGTGTGGGAGATAGGGTATTTGAAGTATAAGGCATTTATACGTAGATGTGAAAGAGAGGATTCATATAAGAGTCTAAAATATGCTTATGATTTAGGAAAGCCCGTAGGAAAGATGCTATTCGAACAAACAGCTGATCCAAAGATTCGCTTTTATGAAGTGCCTAAAACAGGTTTGGCAGATTTTATAAAAAGAGAAAGTGAATGGTTTGCGGAGTCAATATCAGGGAAATGTACAAAGAGGTGGGTACAAAATCATACGGAAGATATAGTGAAATTGTGTTCTATTATGGAACGCTTTTTTCGAAGAACAGTTTTTGATGGTTTTCCTTTAACAATGGTAATTGCATCTGCCCAAGCGTTATATGAGGCAAAAACAAAGAAACTTGTATATGAAAACAACTACAAGGGATATTATGGAAATAAAGCTAAATCGTTATATGCTTCATTAAAAAATATAGATGTGAATGAAAATACAGATGCATTTGATTATGCGTGGACTGCTTTAATAAAAAGATGGTGCAACTATAATGAAATTAAATATGGTTTATATGAGCATTCCGTTCGAATAGATCTTAAATTTACGGAGCTGATTCGTAAAGTAGTGGAATTAGATTCAGTAAATAATATTGATATTTTTGTGGAGGGAATGTTTGCAGAATTAGGTTTACCACAGGAATACAGAATGACTGGAATAAAACAGAAGGTACAGCAAGAGATACAGGAATTAAGTGGGTATGAGTTGATTATTGAGGATATGCGAATACTAAGGGAATTTGAACATGAGAATTTTATAGAATATTTTTGTCACGAATTGACTGAAATAATACAATTTAACGAATATCAATACGATGAGAATATTTTTCAATTTCATTATAACATGAGATATATGGCTGTTAAGTTCGAACAGAACAAAGAGGAAGGAAAAATACGATTACTAGAGATGAAATATCTGCAATTAGGGAATCAGTATAATATGTTTCAAAGAGCAATCGAACTAAAATTGCCTTGGTTTACAGAAGATTTCACAGATTTTTAGCATTGATGTATAAGATATAAAGTGTTATAATGATTTGGACTGAAAGGAATTGTCGGCTTGGGGCGTACAAGTACTTTCAACACATAATTTACAAGCGGGTGGCTACGTACCCTAGAAATATAGAGAATCCATGGTAAGAAGCGCCATTGGGTCAGCAGACAGTGATTTGAAATGTGCTGGACAGCAGGGATTGTTAGGGTGAGAGACCTGGCATATCTGACAGGAATAATTACATAGGAAAAGTATGCAATATAGCAGTTAACTATTAATTTAGTTAGCTGCTTTTTTTTACCCAATTTTATGATTTTTCACGCCCTCGAATGAAGTGTTTAGAAATGATACCTTATATTCAGGAGGTGATAGTATGGCTTCATTTATTGATGAGGACGCCCTCGAATGTGAATGCTGTGGACACATTGGCATGTGGCTCAACGGAGATTTTGATGTTGAGTGTCCAGCCTGTGGTGCAGAATACTCGCTAATCGACGAAGACGAAGAGTAAACAGTAAAGAAATAGTAAAGAAGGAGGTGTTTTAATGCTTCAAGAGAAGCTGTTAAGAGCTATTGACGATAATCAAACATTAGAAATTGCACAACGCATAACAGCTTCTCGTGAAGCTGCACAGATTTCTTCGCAGGAGATGGCGGACTTCGTGGGTCTTAGCTATGAGCAATACAGAAGAATAGAACGTGGAGTAGTGCTTGTAAAAACAGAGCATATAAATGCAATTGTACAAGCATTGGGTGTAACGGCTGATTACATTTTATATGGAGATACAAGCCAAATGAAGCATGATAGCATTTCTGAAATACTAAATGGATTAAGTAAGGAAGAATTAGAGCGTGCAGAGAGAATTCTTATTGCCGCTTTCAAATAAACGACTTCCGAAGTCGTGTTCTGAACAGAAATACGACTTACGCAGTCGAGATACAAAATCTATTGTGTTTTATGATATATATGTGCTCGACGGAGTATACCACTTGAGAGTGGATGCGCAGAAGCTCTCCTAATCAAATTCAGAATAGGAGAATATTACAATGAAACACAAGATTTTAAGAATGAAAAATGAACAGCAGGCAGAAGCAAAAGAGACAAGAGTGCCAAAAGGACAGGGTGTCATCTTCATTAAAACCCGCAGGTCAGATGACAAGATTCATGTACTAGTTACTGAGATGCTTGAGGTAGCAGATGCAACAGGTGTTGAAATGGTTGATATCATCGTAGATGAATTAGCAGGTGGAGATATTGATCGTGAATCTGTGGACAGGTTAAGCGATTGGATTGAAAACTCAGGCGTTGGTATTATTTTTGTAAAGTCAATCACAGACCTTTCAAATGATGTAGATGATCTGGACAAGTTCATAGAAAAGGCTATGTACTTTGGCATGATAATTGTGGATTTCACTGAGAAGGCAATCATCGCACCATATTTACCAGAGGGCGATGAAGAATAATGAAAGAAAAGGTTGTTAGCTGCTGGGGGTATCCCCTGGCACTCAGCCGATGCAATTTTATAAACACCGAGTGGGGAACTATTGTGTATAGCCAGTGTGGTGATTTTCTTGGTAAATATGAAACGGAATCGGCAGCTTATGAAGAAGTCAAAGCAATGATTGAAGAAAGAGCGAGGAATGGAGGTCTGATTGGATATGTTGAATAAATATGATGGATATACAGTTGGACCGAATCTTCGCCAGCTTAGAAAAGATAAAAAGTTATCCGTGTATCAGGTAAGCGAATTGACAGGATTAAGTAATTCCAGTATTAACCAGATTGAACAGGGTGGAAGAGGTCTAAGTATGAATGGATTATACCTTTTAATGGATGCTTATCAGTGTGATGCAAATAAACTTCTTAATATAGAAGAAACGGATACCAAGATGAATAAAAATGAGGATTCAATAGACAGCAGATTATCGGAACTACCTGTTGAACAACAGAATTATTTAAGACACATATTTGAATTTATGATTGAGCAGGCAACAGGGCTTGTATCTTAGTGGAGGTTATATTATGAGTAGAAGAAAAAAGAAAGAACCTATTATTGAGGTTATCGCATACTTATCAACTACTGGACCATTATGGGAAACAAAAAAGCGTGAGAAAAATCAGGAACGCTACATTAGAGAATATGCAAGAGCACACAATGTTAAGATTGTAGGCATTATGAGAAGAAATGGTCTTGGTCAGGGTGACTGCAATCAGCAGTTTGAGAAGATTGCGCAGCTCATTCGACAGAAGAGAGTGGAAGGAGTCATTGTGGCTAATATGATGGCAATTTCCTTAGATATTCCAGATGCTTATTACAAAGTCGGAAAGATTAAGGCAGTAGGTGGTGCGATTATTACAGTGGATGAAGGTTCGCTGGGGATGAATGTAAAAGACAGGGAGGAAGTATAGTTATGAAGAGTAAAAATTATTATAAAGAGTACAAAAGAGGACA
>JAGOGN010000200.1 GCA_017996675.1 Lachnospiraceae bacterium
GAAGTGAGAAAGCATGGAAGCATTTGTTGAGTCGCTATTAGAAGAACTCAATTGCGAGACGGTATTTACGATTCCACTTTTTGGTGGTATACCAATATCAGAGTCCATTGTGGTGACTTGGATCATCATCGGAGTCCTGACTTTATTGGCCATCCTGTTTGTAAGAAATCTCAGGGTAGAAAATCCTGGGAAGAAGCAAATTGTTTTGGAAACAGCAATTGGCGGGATGTATCATTTTTTTGAAGATTCCATGGGGAGTCACGGAAAACGATATATTCCATACATGATTACAGTGGGATTATATATCGGCGTCGCTAATCTGATTGGATTATTTGGTTTCAAACCTCCAACAAAGGATATGAATGTTACGATTGCGCTGGCATTTATGAGTATTTTATTAATCGAAATTGCAGGTGTTAAGCAAAAAGGTTTTAAAGGATGGATAAAAAGCTTTGCACAGCCAGTACCTATCATTTTGCCGATTAATATTTTGGAAGTCTTTATTCGACCCTTATCCTTATGCATGCGACTTTTTGGAAATGTATTAGGTGCCTTTGTAGTAATGGAGTTAATAAAGTTATTGATCCCAGTGTTTATTCCAGTTGTATTTAGTCTGTATTTTGACATTTTTGATGGATTGATTCAGGCGTATGTGTTTGTATTTTTAACATCTCTCTTTATTGGAGAGGCAATTGAAGAAAGTGTATAGAAGAAAAGGAGAAAAAGTATGTCATCAACATTATTAGTAGCTATAGGAGCAGGAATCGCAGTTTTCACAGGTATTGGAGCAGGTATTGGTATCGGAGTAGCAACAGCAAAAGCAACAGACGCGATTGCAAGACAGCCAGAAGCAGATGGTAAAATAAGAAGTACTCTTTTAATTGGAGCTGCATTGGCAGAAGCAACTGCAATATATGGTTTCGTAATTGCTCTTTTAATTATTTTGTTACTAAAATAAGACAAAAAGTAAGTAGAAAGGTGGTCGGCATATGCTGAACATAAATTTTTGGCCGATAGTAATTACAATCGTGAATTTATTAGTGCTGTATGCCTTAATGAGAAAATTTCTGGTAAAGCCGGTTCGAGCAATAATGGAAGAGCGAGAGCAAAGAATTGAGTCACAGCTAACGGATGCGTCTCAAAAGCAGGAGCAAGCTCATAATTTGAAGATGGAATATGAAAAGAAATTAGAGCAGGCGGGAACGCAAGCGAGTGCAATTATCCAAAAGGCACGAGAAGTAGCCAGCCAGGAACAGGAGCAGATGATTCAGGAAACCAAGGATGAGACCCAGAGAATTTTCGAACAGTCGAAAAAAGAAATTGAGTTAGAACAAGAAAAGGCGACAAGGGAAGCAAAGAAACAAATTTCTGAATTGGCACTGACTGCTGCAAGAAAGATTATCATATCGGGTGATGTAAATGACACAAAACGCAATTAGTTATGGAAAAATTCTATATGATTTAAATATTCCGAGGGAACAGATACAGGTCTTATGTGAACTTTTAAACGAGGAACCAAAGATTGTGGAATATCTGAGTAATCCCACCATAGAGCAACCACAAAAGAGTGCAGTGATTAGTCGAATTCTCGATGGAGAATTGGCTGCATTTGTAAGCATGTTGTGTAAATATCATAGAACAAAGTATTTACCGGATGCAATTTTGGCATATTATAAATATTATGATAAGCAAAAAGGGATTGTGCGTTGTACTCTAAGATATGCAAAGCCTGTTACACAGGAAGAAAAAGAGAAAATGAAAGAGGTCCTGATGGCCCAATTTCATGCAAAGGAAATAATAATGGAAGAACATCAGGATTCATCGATTCTTGGTGGTCTGTTGATCGAAGCTGACGGTATTGAGTATGATTTTTCATATGAAGGCCGTCTGCGTCAGTTAGAAAAGAAATTAATCGGGAGGTGATGACTGTGAGCGCAATCAACGCAGCTGATATTATATCAATTTTGAAAGCTGAAGTGGAAAATTTCAGTTGGGAACCAGTTGAACAAGAGATTGGGACGGTGATCTGGGTAGGTGATGGAATTGCAACTATTTATGGAATGGATCATGCCGTTTATGGAGAGATTGTAATTTTTGAGAATGGAATCAAGGGAATGGTTCAGGATATTCGTAGAAACGAGATCGGATGCATTCTTTTTGGTAAAGATACCGATATAAAAGAAGGATCTAAAGTAAAAAGAACAAAGAAGAGAGCAGGCATTCCAGTTGGAGATGCTTTTATTGGAAGAGTCATCAACTCTTTAGGCGAGCCGATTGATGGAAAAGGCCCAATTGAATCTACGGATTACAGACCGATAGAGTCAGAGGCGCCTGGCATTACACAAAGAAAGTCTGTTACCGTTCCGATGGAAACGGGAATCTTGACAATTGATGCGATGTTTCCAATTGGTAGAGGACAGCGTGAGCTTATCATTGGAGACAGACAAACAGGAAAGACATCCATTGCGGTCGACACCATCTTAAATCAAAAAGGAAAAGACGTTATTTGTATTTATGTGGCAGTTGGACAAAAAGCTTCTAGCGTTGCGAAGTTGGTTTCTACGTTGGAACATTACGGAGCGATGGATTATACAACTGTTTTGGTTTCAACAGCTAGTGACCCAGCTTCCTTGCAGTACATTGCGCCATATTCAGGAACTGCTTTGGGTGAACACTTTATGTATCAGGGAAAGGATGTTTTGATGGTATATGACGATTTGTCAAAACATGCAGTTGCTTATCGAGCACTTTCGTTGTTGCTTGAACGTTCACCAGGCCGTGAGGCATATCCAGGGGATGTATTTTATTTACACTCCAGATTATTAGAAAGATCCAGCCGGTTAAGCGATGAAATGGGTGGTGGATCAATGACTGCTTTACCAATAATAGAAACACAGGCAGGAGATGTATCTGCTTATATTCCTACTAATGTAATTTCTATCACAGATGGCCAGATTTTCTTGGAAAGCGAATTATTTTTTGCCGGAATGAGACCTGCTGTAAATGTAGGATTATCTGTATCCCGTGTTGGCGGAGCTGCACAGACAAAAGCTATGAAAAAGGCATCTGGAAGTATTCGAATTGACTTGGCACAGTATCGTGAAATGGAAGTGTTTACGCAGTTTAGTTCGGATTTAGATGAAGTGACTAAAAATCAGCTCCGTCATGGAAAATCGATGATGGAACTTTTAAAACAACCATTGTGTCACCCTTTACAGTTGCATGAACAAGTTATTTTGTTGTGGATTGCAAATCATGGAATGATGGATCAGATAGATTCGAAACAGATTAAGATTTTCCAGAGAGAAATTTTATCCGATATCGAAAATAATCATCCAGAAGTGATACAGGAAATTAAAGATACAAAAGTGTTATCCGATGCGTTAGGAGTAAAGATTCTGGAGATTGTGAATGAATTTAAAGTAGGTGAATAGATGGATAGTATGAAAGAAATTCAGGGCAGAATGAAAAGTATTGAAGATACGATTAAAATTACAAATGCCATGTATATGATTTCTTCTGC
>JAGOGN010000201.1 GCA_017996675.1 Lachnospiraceae bacterium
ATGCTGTACCAGGAAGCCCATTTATGACAGAAAAGGGAACAACTCCTGAGCAAATGGCAATGCTAGAGAAGAAATATGGACTAGATAAACCGTTGCCGATTCAGTTGAAGAATTATTTGGTAAACTTTTTAAAAGGGGACATGGGTACTTCTATAAAGATGCAGAAGAACAGACCTGTTGAACAGATTATTATGGATAAACTTCCTATTTCCATGAAAGTTGGAGTTTGGGCAATTATCTGGGCAGTGCTAGTTGGTGTGGTTCTTGGATGTATTGCGGCGTTCCATCGAGGCAAGCCGATTGACAGCATATTAAGAATTGTAGCTACCGCGGGAGTAGCGGTGCCAGGATTTGTAATCGCTTCCATTCTTTTAGTTGTGTTTGGTGTTAAATTGGCAATTCTGCCTACGCAGGGTCTGGATACTTGGCAAAGTTATCTGATGCCATGTTTCGCATTAGGATTTTATCCAATGTGTTACATCGCAAGACTTACCCGTTCTAGTATGTTAGATGTAGTCCATCAGGATTATGTAAGAACAGCAAAGGCAAAGGGCTTGCCTACAAGAAAGATTATATTCAAGCATGCATTGAGAAATTCATTGATTCCTGTTGTTACCTATATGGGACCATTGATTGCCTACGTACTTACTGGAGGATTTGTAGTTGAAACTGTTTTCTCTATTCCAGGATTAGGACGATATTTCGTACAAAGCATATTGGCAAGAGATTATCCGATTATTATGGGAACCACAATATTACTGGCAACGATGTTGGTTGTAATGATGGTAATTGTGGATATTGTATATAAGATTGTTGATCCACGAATTCAATTAGGAAAGGCTGGTGACTAACATGGGGAAAGGAAAGAAGTTTGGTAGCTTTCAGGTGGATGCAGAGCCAATATTGGCAATGAATCAACCATATGTTTGCCAACCAGGTGATTTTGCACTTGCATCAGATGAAGAGAAAGCAAGTATAGAGCAAAGCAGAGAAGTGAATTCTTTCTGGCATGAAGCATGGGGAAGATTAAGAGCAAATAAAGTGGCAATGGTTGCACTTGTAATTATTATATTTTATGTTCTCGCTGCCTTTTTAGGACCAATTCTGATACCTTATGGTTATTCTGAGCAGATTCGTGGTTCGGAAAATCTTAAAATGATGCAATATTCGTTGTTAGAACAAAAAAATATTGAAGCAGGACAGAGTATTTTTCCACATGTTTTCGGTACGGATAGTCTTGGAAGAGATTTATTGGTTCGTATTTTATATGGTGCACGTGTTTCTTTGACGATTGGTGTTGTTGCTTCTTTGATCGTACTGGTAATTGGATCGATTTTTGGCTCGATTGCTGGGTACCGCGGTGGAAGAGTGGATTCTATTATGATGAGACTCGTAGATATTATCTATTCGGTTCCAGAAATTTTAGTCGTGCTTTTATTACAGGTTGTTTTGAGTGAACCTTTGAAAGATTGGTTTTCCAGTGCCTCATCTGGAATAGCGAAGAACATGAGCACATTAGGAACAGGTTTGATTAGTATATTTATAACTTTTGGTATTCTATACTGGGTAAGTATGGCTAGAATAATCAGAGGTCAGGTATTAATGTTAAAACAGCAGGAATATGTTACTGCTGCAAAGGCCATCGGCGCAAATAGCCCTCATATTATTAGAAAGCATTTGCTACCGAACTGTGTAGGCCAGTTGATTGTCACTACATGTTTGCAGATACCTTCTGCAATATTTCTCGAATCATTCCTTTCCTTCCTTGGTCTCGGTGTTTCTGCCCCTCTGGCCAGCTTAGGTTCATTGGCCAGTGACGGGTTGAAAGGAATCTATTCATACACGTATCGTTTAATCATTCCAGCGGTAGTACTTTCCGTAATGATTCTTGCATTGAATCTTTTTGGTGATGGATTAAGAGATGCTTTAGATCCAAGATTAAAAAAATAAGGAGGAAAGAAGATGGAAGACAGAATTTTACTGGACGTGAAGGATCTGCAAGTATCTTTCTTCACTCCTGCTGGAGAAGTAAAAGCAGTAAATGGAATTACGTATAAATTAAAATACGGAGAAGTAATGGGAATCGTGGGAGAGTCAGGAAGTGGAAAGAGCGTGGAAGCTTATTCAATTATCGGTCTCTTACAAAGTCCAGGACGAGTAGTTGGTGGAAGTGTATATTTTGATCAGGAAAATGTACTTGAGTACAATGATGAGCAGATGCAGGAATTTAGAGGAAATAAAGTAAGTATGATTTTTCAAAATCCTATGACTTGTTTGAATCCTGTATATACAGTTGGAAATCAGCTTATGGAAGCAGTTATGTGTCATGAAAAGATTTCGAAAGCGGATGCTAAAAAGAGAGCAATGGATATGCTTGAATTGGTTGGTATCAATAATGTAGATAAACGAATGAAACAGTATCCACATGAGTTTTCCGGTGGTATGCGTCAGAGAGTTATGATTGCCATGGGTTTAATTTGTAATCCGAAGCTATTAATCGCTGACGAACCAACGACAGCGCTGGATGTAACGATTCAGGCGCAGATACTGGAATTAATGAAGGATTTAAAGAAAAAAATCGACATGTCAATTATATTTATTACTCATAATCTTGGTGTGGTTGCAGAAATATGTGATTTCGTTTCTGTAATGTACGGAGGAAAGATTGTAGAACAGGGTAATGTGGATGACATTTTCTATCAGCCAAGTCATCCTTATACAAGAGGTCTTCTACTCTCCATGCCACGTGTGGATGCAGAAAGTTATGAACGATTGATTCCAATTGAAGGAACGCCAGTGGATTTACTAGATGCACCGAAGGGATGTCCTTTTGCAGCGAGATGTGAGAATTGTATGAGAGTTTGCTTGCATCAAATGCCAGATTTTACGAAAGTAGGAGAGAAACATATAGCCGCATGCTGGCTTTTGTCAGATGAATATAAAAAGGAGGCAGCGGGACATGAAGAATGATGCGAAGAAACTGATTGAAGTCAGCCATATGGTGAAACATTTTGACGTGAGCCAAGGACTCTTTCGAAAAGAATATGTGCATGCTGTAGAAGATGTCAGCTTTGCAATTCATAAAGGTGAAACACTTGGTTTGGTAGGAGAATCCGGATGCGGAAAGACTACTTTAGGAAGAACCATTTTGAGATTATATGAACCAACTGCTGGAAAGATTATTTATGATGGACAATGCATGTATGATAGTGAGAAGAGAAAACAACCAAACATGCTGGATTTTCGAAAAAAAATGCAAATGATTTTTCAAGATCCTTCCGCTTCATTAGATCCAAGAATGACAGTAGGAGACATCGTTGGCGAACCTTTAGATGTACATCATTTATATTCTTCTAAGGGAGAAAGAACGGATCGAATACATGAACTTTTGGCAAGAGTAGGAATCAATCAGGAGCAGGCAAGCAGATATCCTCATGAATTTTCTGGAGGCCAGCAACAAAGAATTGGAATTGCAAGAGCACTGGCAGTGAAACCAGAATTTATCGT
>JAGOGN010000202.1 GCA_017996675.1 Lachnospiraceae bacterium
TGTAACCACAGGCTGAAAATTTCAGGGGCAATTTCCGTTTGCTCCAGTACAGTAGCCGTTTCCTGATACTTTTTCATTCTCAATTCCTCACTCACTATTTTGATTGTAATGCTAATTCAATATCTTCCTTCATCAGAATGACCGCTTCTCTTGCAGCCTCATCAAAGTGTTCTTCCCCATATTTTGCAAATGCTTCTTGCTGATATGCTGCAATAATTCCTCTGGACGAATTGACAATTGCACCTAATCCATCCTCATTAAAAAAGTGAACCAGATCCTTGCCAGATCCGCCTTGCGCACCATAGCCAGGAACTAAAATATAATTTTTCTTCATCACTTTTCGTAGAGCTTTTCCCATTTCAGGATAGGTTGCGCCTACGACTGCACCCACATAACTATATTCATCGCCCATTACTTCTTCGCCCCACTCTGCGACTTTTTCAGCAACCTTCTCATATAATGGGGTGTTTCCGATCAACTGATCCTGAAATTCTCCACTCGATGGATTCGATGTTTTAACTAAAATAAATACACCCTTCTTTTGGGCTTTGCATACCTCTAAAAATGGTTTGATTCCATCGGAACCCAGATAAGGATTTACAGTTGCAAAGTCTGCATGAAAAGGTGCATAAGAATGACTGCCTACCTTCACCTGTCCCAAATGTCCAATTGCATAGGCAGATGATGTAGAACCGATATCTCCTCGCTTCACATCAGCGATTACTAAAAGATCTTTTTGTTGACAGTATGCCACTGTCTGTTCATAAACTTTCATACCCTCTACGCCAAACTGTTCGTACATGGCAATTTGAGGTTTTACTGCTGGGACAAGATCTGCAAATGCATCAATTAATCGTTTGTTGTATTGCCAAATCGCTTGTGCCGCACCTTCTAAAGTCTCCCCATATTCTAAAAAAGATTCTTTCTTAATAAAATCAGGTACATAACTAAGCATAGGATCTAGCCCTACACAAATTGGTGCATGTGTTTTTCTGATTTTTTCTGTCAGCTGATTGATCATTTGTTTTCCTCTTTTCACATTTATTTCAATTCTTTGCTTTGGTCAAATACTACCTTTCCATCACAAATCGTATATTGAACTCTTCCTTGTACGCTCCATCCTTCAAAAGGAGTATTCTTCCCCTTCGAGGCAAAATCTTTGGATTGAATTACATACTCTGCATTTGGATCAAAAATAACAAGATCTGCCACTTCACCCTCAACAAAACCTCTAAATGGTTTTCCGATTACTTTTGAAGGGTTCGTGCTCATCTTTTCCGCCATTTGCATTGGCGAAAGATGACCAGGTTTTACCAGATATTGATAAACCAGACTGGCTGCAGTTTCTAGACCTACAATTCCAAACGGAGCTTTTTCCATGGATTGATTTTTTTCTTCTTGGCTGTGTGGAGCATGATCTGTCGCAATCACATCCATAATATTAAGTGACAATCCACGAATGAGTGCTTCTACATCCTCTGTTGTTCTCAAAGGCGGATTCATTTTATAATTCGTATCTCCTGCTACCAAATCGTTGGATGATAGCACAAAATGATGTGGGCACACTTCTGCGGTCACATCTATTCCAGCTTCTTTTGCAAGTCGAACCATTTCCACACTGTCCTTCGTGGAGCAATGACACAAATGTAGCTTCGCACCAGTTTCCTTTGCCAGGACTAAATCTCTTGCAATAATTACATCTTCAACCGAATTCGTAATTCCTTTATATCCAAACTTTGCTGTATCATGGTCAGCATTTACATAACCACCATTCATTAACTTCACATCTTCACAATGAGCAAGCACTGGGATTTGACACGCAGCAGCTTTGTTCATGGCATCTCGGTATAAACCAGCATCTGCTACGGATTTTCCATCTTCACTAATGGCGAGAATACCCGCGTCTTTCATTTCCTGAATTGGCGTTAATTCCTGTCCGTTCTGATCTTTGGTAATTGCTCCGACAATCTCAACATGTATGGGCGCAAGTGACGCTTTCTCTTTGATATATTCTACTATCTGAACAGTACCCGTCACAGGTTTGGTATTGGGCATAGCAAGGATTCTGGTAAATCCTCCTCTAGCTGCTGCATTTGCACCTGTTTCAATCGTTTCCTTATGTTCAAAACCAGGTTCACGCAAATGAACATGTAAATCAACAAATCCTGGCATGACCCACATTTGATTTGCATCAATGATTTGATCTGCTTCTTCAACTGTAAAACCAGATGGAGTAAGAAACTGCCCATCCTGAACATACAAATCCTTCACCTGCATCGTTCCAGATATTGGATCAATGACTGTTCCATTTTTGATTATCATTTTCATACTGATTCCTCTTATAAAAAGCTACACCATATCTATGCTATTCTAACACAGATGCGCACCTCTATCAATATTTGTCCGCGAAAAAAGACTGTTCCAGTGGTGAAATACTGAAACAGTCTAAATTTTAATTCTGCTGGTCTACATACTTTTGAATATTTGATGCATTAATATATTTATCAGAACCTTCTTCTCCTACAACTACTAACGTCGGAGCCTGCATAACACCATATTTTCGTGCCAGTTCGCGATTATCTTCCGCATCAACCAGAACGATATTCTCATTGGAAAGCATTTCTTTTGCAACTGCACAATTTGGGCAAGTCTTTGTAGTAAATAAATATTTGATCACTGCATCTTTTACCGAACCACTGTCCGTATTTTCGTCTAAACACACAGATACGTCGTCTGCCTGTCTGCAATCTGCTTCGCCTTCTATATGTAGAACCTCATATAATTGACGGTTCTTATATTCCTGGGCTTTTCCATCATTCCAATTCTGAACAGGACGGTAATATCCAGTTATTCTGCTATAAACTTCTGCCTTTCCACCACATTTTGGACAAGTAAAGTGCTCTCCTGCAATATAACCATGTTCCTTACAAATAGAATAGGTTGGTGAAATCGTATAATAAGGCAATTTGTAGTTTTCTGCAATTTTACGAACTAGGTTCGCAGCCGCTTTCCAGTCAGGTAATTTCTCACCTAAAAATGCATGGAATACGGTTCCTGAAGTATACAAAGTCTGAAGTTCATCCTGAATATCCAATGCTTCAAAAATATCATTGGAATAATCTACTGGTAAATGGGAGCTATTGGTGTAATATGGTACATCTCCCGCTTTTCCTGCAGTAATGATTTCCGGCCAATGCTTTCTATCATGTTTTGCAAGACGATACGTAGTACTTTCAGCTGGTGTTGCTTCGAGATTATATAAATCACCATATTCTTCCTGATAATCAGCCAAACGCTCTCTCATATGATTCAACACTTCTTTCGAAAAAGCCTGAGTAGCCTCGCTGCTCATATCCTCTCCTAACCATCTGGCATTTAGTCCGACTTCATTCATACCAATAATACCGATGGTAGAAAAATGATTATCAAAAGTTCCTAAATATCTCTTTGTATATGGATAAAGTCCTTCATCTAAAAGTTTGCGAATGACGCCTCTTTTGATTTTC
>JAGOGN010000038.1 GCA_017996675.1 Lachnospiraceae bacterium
CGGGCGTTGAAATTATTAAGGGTCAGGAAGGTTCGGATCCTGCGGCGGTTCTCTACGATGCAGTCGCTGCGGCAAAAGCCAGAAACGTTGACGTTTTACTTTGTGATACAGCAGGGCGGCTACACAACAAAAAAAATCTGATGGAAGAACTTCGAAAGATGAACCGTATCATTGATAAGGAGTATCCAGATGCTTATCGAGAAACTTTCGTGGTGATTGATGGTACGAGTGGACAAAATGGTCTAGTTCAGGCTAGAGAATTTGCAGAGGTTGCACCAGTAACAGGAATCATTCTAACGAAGATGGATGGAACTGCAAAGGGAGGAATTGCGGTTGCAATTCAGGCAGAACTGGGGATACCAGTGAAATATATCGGAATCGGAGAAAAAGTGGAAGATTTACAAAAATTTCATTCGGACGAATTTGTTGATGCGTTATTTTTGAAAGAGTAAGGGATTAAAATCCAACGGGGGGATGTACCATGCGATATAAAATAATGGTAGTAGGAAATACGATTTCAATTACAGATGCTGTTGCAAAAGTGCTTATGAAAAAGAATCAGGTTGTTCGTTCCTCTTTGATGATTGAAGAATTTCAAAGAGCTTTTGAACAGGAAGATCCGGATTTGGTTGTGTTTTGTTTACAAACAGCAACGATGGAGCAAATTGCACAACTGGTAAAGAAAAACAAGGAAATGGATCTTTTGAGCAAAGAAATTGTAATTGTTGGAGATGAAAAACAACGACAAATGTTTAAATCAGTGGCAATTCGGTTTCAACCACTAGAATGGAGTCTAGAGAGAGATTTATCGGGATTGATGGATCGAATCGATGAAATCATGCGTAATAATCCACTCTATGAAGAATTGTACCTAAAGCGTATTTTGGTGGTAGATGATGATGTTAGAGGCGGAGCCTATATCAAATCGCTTTTGCAGGGGGAATACGATGCTGTAGTGGCAGAAAATGGAATTGAAGCAATTCATTTACTGGGGACTATGAAAATAGATTGCGTCATTATCAGTTATGATTTGGAATCTATGCCTGGGAAACAATTGTATCAAAAAATTCGTTCCCAAAAAAATTCCGAAAAATTACCAATTCTATTTATGACTGCAAACCGGAGTAAAGACGTGATTCTGGACTGCGTAGCCCTAAAACCACAAGGATTGTTAATTAAGCCATTATTACAAAAGGATGTATTAGAGGCATTGCATAAAGTATTTGACTAATTTTTGCTGTAAAGAAAAAATACTTGACAGCAAGAAGAAGGTCATGTAAAATAAACAACGTAGCGTGTAAAGATAAAAGATTGACAGGTGTGAAATGGAAAAAATTGTTGAGCAAAACCTGCTTTATGATTTCTACGGCGAACTGCTCAATGAACATCAGAGAAAAGTATACGAATTAGCAGTTTTTGAAGACTGGTCTTTATCTGAAATTGGACAGGAATGCGGTATTAGCCGACAGGGAGTACATGATTTATTACGCCGTTGTAATCGGATGCTGGAAGAATATGAAGAAAAATTAAAATTGATGGATAAATTTCTTAGAACAAAAGACAAAATGAAACAGATTCACCAGTTAACTTGTTCTTTCAAAGAATCCAATGACCAGAAACTAATCGACCAGATTGAATCAATCGCGAAAGAGATGATAGAGGAGTTATAAGAATGGCATTTGACAGCTTATCTGAGAAACTACAAAATGTCTTTAAAGCTCTGCGAAGCAAAGGTCTATTAACAGAAGCAGATGTGAAAACTGCACTCAAAGAAGTAAAGATGGCTTTATTGGAAGCAGATGTTAACTTCAAAGTTGTAAAGCAGTTTATTAAAGATGTAGAAGTAAGAGCAATTGGAAAAGACGTTATGACTGGATTGAATCCTGGTCAGATGGTTATTAAAATTGTGAATGAAGAAATGGTCAAACTCATGGGTACAGAAACGACTGAGATTTCATTTGTTCCTGGCCAGGGAGTGACAGTATATATGTTAGTTGGTCTTCAGGGATCAGGAAAGACAACTTCGGCAGCAAAGCTTGCTGGTAAAGTGAAGTTGAGGGGAAAGAAACCATTATTGGTTGCCTGCGATGTTTACCGCCCTGCTGCGATTGAGCAGTTAAAGGTAAATGGTGAGAAGCAGGGAGTGGAAGTTTTTAGTATGGGAACTGGACATAGTCCGGTCAATATTGCAAAAGCTGCCTATGAACATGCACAAAAAAATGGGTTTAATGTTGTATTTTTGGATACAGCTGGACGATTACAGATTGACGAAACCCTCATGCAGGAACTGATGGACATGAAGTCGGCTGTACCGGTACATGAAACAATTTTGTTAATTGATGCCATGACTGGTCAGGAAGCAGTGAATGTTGCTTCAACTTTTAATGATCAGATCGGAATCGACGGTGTGGTACTTTCTAAATTAGATGGTGACACTAGAGGTGGAGCGGCTCTCTCGGTACGTGCAGTTACTGGTAAACCAATTTTTTATGTTGGTATGGGTGAAAAGTTGTCTGATTTAGAACAATTTTATCCTGACCGAATGGCTTCACGAATTTTGGGAATGGGCGATATCTTAAGCCTAATTGAAAAAGCAGAATTTGAACTGGATGATGAAAAAGCCAGGGCAATGGAGAAAAGATTAAAAAAAGCCGAATTTAGTTTCGATGATTATTTAGAATCCATGAATCAAATGAAGAAATTAGGTGGACTTAGCAGTGTTTTAGGCATGATGCCTGGAATGGGATCTTCTCAGATGTCACAAATCGAATCTGCAATGGATGATAAGAAAATGGGTAGAATTGAAGGAATTATTTATTCGATGACGCCTACAGAACGAGCGAATCCAGCTTTACTAAATCCAAGTCGCAAGAATCGAATTGCAAAAGGTGCTGGTGTGGATATTGCAGAAGTGAATCGTTTGGTGAAACAGTTTGAACAGGCAAAGAAAATGATGAAACAAATGCCTGGCCTAATGGGCGGTAAAAAAGGTAAAAGAGGTAGATTTAGTCTTCCTTTTTAATACAGAATCAAAAATATGAGGAGGTGAAAGCATGGCAGTAAAAATCAGATTAAGAAGAATGGGACAGAAAAAGGCGCCTTTCTATAGAATCGTTGTAGCTGATTCCAGATCTCCAAGAGATGGAAGATTTATCGATGAAATTGGTACCTATGATCCAACTAGAGATCCTAGTGAATTTCATGTAGATGAAGAAGCAGCAAAGAAATGGTTGGCAAATGGAGCACAGCCTACAGAAGTTGTAGGTAAAATTTTCAAAGCAGCTGGTATCGTAAAATAGGACGTGAGGTGGACATAGTGAAAGAGCTCGTAGAAATAATTGCAAAGTCACTAGTCGATTATCCAGACGAAGTCGTTGTAATTGAAAAAGACAACGAAAAAACAATCGTTCTTGAACTTCATGTAGCTTCGGCTGATATGGGGAAGGTAATCGGTAAGCAAGGTAGAATTGCGAAAGCGATTCGATCCGTTGTGAAGGCAGCAGCAACAAAAGAAGATAGAAAAGTTATTGTAGATATTGTATAATGACTTCAGACAATGAGCTGTCGCTATTGCGGCAGCTATTCTTCATTCAGGAGGAAATGAGATGCAGAATCGATTACTGGTGGGAGTTATTACGAGTACTCATGGTGTACGTGGGGAAGTGAAAATTTTTCCTACAACAGATGATTCAAAGAGATTTGAATCTTTAAAAGAAGTATGGATGGACCAAAATGGTCAAGACGTGAAACTGAAGATTACAGGTGTGAAGTTTTTTAAAAAATATGTGATTCTAAAATTTGAAGGATTTGATGCCATTGAACAAATAGAAAAATACAGAGGAAAAGAACTTTATATCGACCGTAAGGATGCAGTTGAACTAAAGAAAGACGAATTTTTTATTGCGGATTTGATTGGATTAAATGTTGAGACAACAGATGGAATAAATTTGGGAAAGATTATGCAGGTATTGCAAACTGGAGCAAATGATGTTTATGTTGTGGGAGGTTTAGCGAAGGAATACTATTTACCTGCAATTGCAGATTGCGTGAAAAGTATTGATTTAAGTCAGAATAAAATGGTTGTTTTTCTTATGAAAGGATTAGAGGATCTATGAGATTTCACATATTAACTTTATTTCCTCAAATGGTCCTAGATGGACTAAACACCAGCATTACAGGCAGAGCAGTGCAAAGTCAGCTTATTGAAATCGAAGCGATTGATATTCGTTCCTTTTCTCAGAATAAACATGGTAAAGTGGATGATTATCCTTATGGAGGAGGAGCGGGAATGGTGATGCAAGCGCAACCCATTTTTGATGCCTATCAGTCCATTGTTGACCGGATTGGTTATCGCCCACGCACGATTTACCTTACTCCACAAGGAGAGGTTTTTCATCAGACAAAAGGAAAAGAACTGGCCAAGGAAGAGGATCTGGTTTTCTTATGCGGACATTATGAAGGAATTGATGAACGTGTGTTAGAGGAAATTGTGACCGATTATATCTCAATTGGTGATTATGTGCTAACAGGTGGAGAGTTGCCCGCAATGGTAATGGTGGATGTGATTTCGCGACTGATACCAGGAGTGTTATCCAATGAAGAAAGTGGACTTACAGAATCCTTAGAGGGGAATTTACTGGAATATCCACAATATAGCAGACCAGAAGTTTGGAATGACAAAAAGGTGCCGGAAGTATTGCTTTCCGGGCATCACAAAAAAATAGAGGAATGGCGTCGTTGCCAATCCATTGAAAGAACCATGCAAAAAAGACCTGATCTTTTTGAGAAAGTAGAACTGACCGCACAAGATAAAAAAATACTTGCCAATAAAGATAAATTATGATAGTATAAGTAGGTCTGAAAAAAGATGGTCCTCTGTTACGGAGCGTATTAAGAACATCGAAATAATAGGAGGAAGACAAATGAACGATATTATTAGAAGTATTGAAGCAGCAGAACTGAAGAACGAAGTTTCAGAATTTCATACAGGTGATACTGTAAAAGTTTATGCAAAGATCAAAGAAGGTGCCAGAGAAAGAGTTCAGATTTTCGAAGGAACTGTAATTAAAAGACAGGGTGGAAGCAATCGTGAGACTTTCACAGTACGTAAAAGTTCAAATGGTGTAGGAGTTGAAAAGACTTGGCCATTACATTCTCCATTTGTTGAGAAGATTGAAGTAGTACGTAAAGGTAAAGTAAGAAGAGCGAAATTATATTACTTAAGAGATCGTGTTGGTAAGAAAGCGAAAGTTAAAGAAAAAGTAAAATAGTAAGCCGTGAGGGGACAATTACTTGAAGTAATTGTTCCTTTTTTTTTGAAAATTTGATATAATAGTGATGTCTTTAGGATAGGGAGGTATACATGGGAAAAAGAGGACGGGGCTTATCATTTAGCCGTAGAAGAAAGAAAGTAAATATTCCTTTACTAAAAGAAATTATGCTATGGGTATTTGAATTTGCATTTGTGATTGCAATCGCATACCTGTTTGTTTTTTTTATAGGAACTGGTACAAGAGTTGTAGGAAATTCCATGTCTCCGAACTTAAAAGATGGTGAGAAGATTTTAATTAATAAAATCGCTTATATGTTATCGGATCCAAAACCGAATGATGTTGTTGTTTTTTTGCCAAATGGAAATGAGAAATCTCACTATTATGTGAAGCGTGTCATAGCCGTTCCTGGTGATACCGTTCAAATTATGGATGGTGCAATTTATGTAAATAAGAAATTATTTGTGGATAGTTTTGACGCACCTGCAATTGATGATCCGGGTATTGCAGAAGAGGAAATTACAATTGAGGAAGACGAATATTTCGTTCTAGGAGATAATCGAAACGACAGTGAAGATAGCCGATATGCAAATATTGGATGTGTAAAGAAGAAATATATGATTGGAAAGGCGTGGTTTCTCTATTCGCCAATCAGTCATATGGGATTACTTCGAATGAGGTAATAGCCCTTATTATGAAAGGTAAATAATATGAATTATCAATGGTATCCTGGTCATATGACCAAAGCAAAGCGCGCCATGCAAGAAGATATAAAGCTGGTAGACTTAGTAATAGAATTAGTAGATGCAAGAATCCCAATCAGTAGTAGAAATCCAGATATTGATGAAATCGGTAAGCATAAGACCAGAATGATTCTGATGAATAAGGCTGATTTGGCAGATAAGAAAAAGAGTGATCAATGGGCCCGTTATTTCGAGAAGAAAGGGTTTCATGTTGTTTCAATTGATGCTCGTAATCGAGGCTGTATGAAAGAAATCCAGTCAGTGATTATGGAAGCATGTAAAGAAAAATTAGAAAGAGATCGTAGAAGAGGAATCTTAAATCGACCAGTTCGCGCAATGGTGGTAGGAATTCCTAATGTTGGAAAATCTACATTTATCAATACATTTGCAGGAAAAGCTGCTACAAAGACTGGAAATAAACCAGGTGTAACAAAAGGAAAGCAATGGATTCGTTTGAACAAATCAGTAGATTTACTGGATACGCCGGGTATTTTGTGGCCTAAATTTAATGATCAGATGGTTGGTTTACGTCTGGCGCTGATAGGATCGATTCGTGATGAAATCTTGAATTCGGATGAGTTGGCTGTTGAGCTGATCAAAATATTAAAGCAACAATATCCTGGAATACTGAAAGAGCGTTATAGCTGTGATGAAGAGCAGGAACCAGCAGTTATTTTGGAGGATATTGCGCGAGTTCGTAAATGTCTGAAAAAGGGAAATGAGCTTGATTATAGTAAAGCAGCGATTTTGTTAGTGGATGAATACCGAAGTGGATTATTAGGTCGTATTACATTAGAAAAAGCACCGTTTCTGGAGGATTGAGATGATTGAAGAATTTCAGGATGATTTAAAGCTAGAGGAAGAATTTCAGGATACTACACAGGATTCTAAAGTAGTGGCGAAGAAGAAAAAGAAGAAAGAACTTTTTGGATTTGTGATCTATGTGGTTTTCGTATTTGCATTTGCCTATCTCATTGTTACATTTGTAGGACAAAGAACAGTCGTTATTGGCCACTCGATGGAAAATACACTGGCGAATGGAGACAATCTGATTGTAGATAAGATTTCTTACCGTTTTAAGGATCCAAAGCGTTTCGATATTATTGTTTTTCCTTATGAGTTTAAAGAGGATACTTATTATATCAAACGTATTATTGGTTTACCGGGAGAGACTGTTTTAATCAGTTCAGAAGGCGTAATTTATATTAATGGAAAAGAGTTAAATGAGTCTTATGGACGAGAGGTGATCCGAAATGCCGGAGCGGCCGGTGCACCAATTGAATTGAAAGAAGGAGAATACTTTGTTTTAGGTGACAACCGAAATAACAGTGAAGATTCCAGATTTTCCGATGTGGGAATCATTCATAAAAATCGAATTGTTGGCAAAGCTGTATTTCGAATTTATCCATTTGACAGTATTGGTACTTTAAAATAGAGAGGGTTGACCAGGCAGATGATTCAGATTGGAATGATTGAACAGGAACTTAAGACAGCTACAGAGAAAGAGCTGTCTTTCTTTATAAAAAAATATCAGGATGATGAACGACGAAGTGTTCAAAAATTAGTGCAAAGAGCGACGAAACAGATAGAGGCTTATGAAAAGGAATGTGTTCGTACCAAACAATTATGGAAATATGAAGAGGATTACGCTCAGTATTCACATATTTGCGGAATTGATGAAGTAGGAAGAGGACCATTTGCAGGACCAGTTGTAGCTGCTGCTGTGATTCTTCCGAAAAATTCAAACCTTTTATATATCAATGATTCAAAGAAACTATCCGAAAAGAAAAGAGAAGAGCTTTTTGAAGAAATTCAAAAAGAAGCGGTGGCGATTGGAATTGGTTGTGTAGGACCCCAAATCATCGATCAGATTAATATTTTGCAGGCGACGTATGAAGCAATGCGACAAGCAGTTGGAAATCTATGTATAGAGCCGGATCTACTTTTGAATGATGCGGTGGTGATTCCAGGACTTCCTATGAAGCAGGTACCAATTATCAAAGGTGATGCGAAAAGTATTTCCATTGGTGCGGCAAGTATTATTGCAAAAGTTACCAGGGATCGAATGATGGAGCAGTACGAAATACTGTTCCCAGAGTATGGTTTTTCAAGCAATAAGGGATATGGAACCAAAGAACATATTGAAGCGATAAAAGAAAATGGCATGACACCGATTCATAGAAGAAGCTTTATTCATTTTTAGTAAGAAAGAGGATGATGAATTATGAAAATGGGGGCTGTAATTGGTCAGTTAATTGCGCAGAACACACGTCCAACTGGAACAAACGCAGATCAGAAATCTTCAGCTGGGTATCGATTTTTACAGTCGTTGGAAAAGGGAAGTGTGTTTGAGGGAACCATTTTGGAAATCAAGAACGGTCAGGTGACCATTGGACTTGCAAATGGGGATCTGCTTCAAGCGAGACTGGATATGGATTTATCCTTAATACAAGGGGGAAGTCTTTTTTTTCAGGTAAAGGCGACAGATGAGAATCAGATTGCATTGAAACCATTTCCACAAGAAACATCGAACAATCCAACGCTTATTAAAGCCCTTCAGTATGCAGGAGTGGAAGTGAATTCAAAGAATCTTGCCATGGTCAGTTTGATGATGGAAGAACAGATGCCAATCGATAAAAATAGTGTCCTCGCAATGGCGAAGGCTTTAATAGATTGCCCACAATCGGATATGCGTTCGTTAATTCAGATGCAAAAATATCAGATTCCTGTTTCGGAGAAAAATGTAGTGCATTATGAGGAACTAAAAGATCACCAGATGAATATGGTCAAGAACTTAAATAGTGTCATGGGTGAGACCGCTAATTTAATCAATCGATCTCTTGAAGGGATGAATCAACCTCAAAATATTCGACAGTTAGTCGAATTGTTAAATGTATTCGCGGGCGAGATTGTTCCAGATGAAACGGAAGCACTCTCACCGCTAATGACAAAGAACGACGGGGAAATTTTGCAAGATGGGGAACAGATTAACCCTGCGACCAAGACTTTCGTTAAGGGGGAACAGGATCAGGTTACGACTCCAGTGAAGCTTTTGACGAATGTTTTGGCGAATGCGCAAACGAACGCGCAGGAATTATTAAAAAATGATCCGGCAATCCCTAAAGTCTTGTCGGAGGCTAATCCTCTTTTGGACAAGAGCCCTGAATTAGTAAAGGAGGGAAAAGTAATTCCAGACGAGACGAGGCAATCGCAGAGTCAATCACAAATCCTACCAGGGAAAGAAGTGGTTTCTTTAGAGAGCCGCCTGAATACAATCTTAAGTGAATGGGAACAAACGCAGGATCCAAAAGCGTTTGCAAAAGTCGTACAGGATTTAACGATGGCACTTTCAAAAGGAGGCGTTGGCGAAGCGAGTGTGTTCAATCAGCTTTTAGAACCGACTAAAAAGATGTTTCGCGAGTTTGTGAACCAGTTAATGGAACGATCCATGACAACAACGCCAGAATCGTTAGAAAAAACACCAGAATTTTTTGACAAACTCATGAATCAGTTAAACCATCTAGAGGGAGCAGCCTTGGAAATGGGAAAGTCCGGAAATGCTCTTTTACAAACGGCTGGAGACCTAAAAAGTCAGATTCAGTTTTTGTCAGATTTTAATCAGGTTTATCATTATATTCAAATCCCGCTAAAGTTGAAGCAACAAACAACAACGGGTGAACTATATGTCTATACTCACCAAAAAAAGCTGGATCAACAGAAAAAAGATTTATCTGCTCATCTACATTTGGATATGGAACATTTAGGCTCTACTGATGTTTATGTGAAATTGGAAGAAAAGAAAGTTAGTACCCATTTTTACCTAGAAAATGAAGAGTCCTTTGATGTCATCCTGAATCATTTGGATATTTTAACTGAACGTCTTAATAAAAAAGGATACCAGGTCACGATGCAGGTGGAAAATACAGGGAAGAAAATCAACATCGTGGAAGATTTTATTGATCCAACAGCTAAAGTAGGGAAGGTACAACGATATACCATTGATGTTAAAGTCTAGAAGTTTGCGAGGACAGAGAATGGAAAAGAAAAAAAAGACCGCTGTTGCACTTGGTTATGAAAAGGGCGATGAAGCACCTAAAATATTAGCTACAGGAACAGGACATCTAGCAGAACGTATCATTGAAAAGGGAAAAGAAGCCAAGGTTCCGATACATCAAGATCAGAAACTGGCGAAGTCTTTGTCAAGTTTGGAAATCGGAGATGCGATTCCGCCTGAATTATATGATGTTGTTGCAGAAATTTTAGTTTTTGTGAGTGATATGGATAAACTGAAAGAGAAAATGACAAAGGAGATTGGATGATGATCATTGGATTTATTGGATGTGGAAACATGGCACAGGCCATGATTGGAGGAATTGTAGAATCAAAGATGGTCAACGCAGATGAGATCATTGTATCAAATCCTAGTATAGATAAATTAACCAAGGTAAACGAAAAGTGGGGCGTGCACATTACCCAAAATAATTTAGATGTCTTACAGGCAAACTACATTATTCTTGCAGTAAAACCTCATTACTACGAAACTGTGATTTTAGAAATACAACAGCATTTGAAACCGTCTCAGGTTGTGGTATCTATTGCACCAGGTAAAACATTACATCAGCTTCAGACCTTATTTTTGCAGGAACAAAAGTTGATACGAGCAATGCCAAACACACCAGCTATGGTTGGATGTGGAATGACAGCAGTGTGTGCGAATGAAGTGGTTACAAAAGAGGAACTGACTGAACTTTGCAATATCTTTGATGGATTTGGGAAAACAAGTGTGATTAAAGAAAATATGATGGAAGCGGTCATTAGTGTAAGCGGAAGTTCACCGGCTTATGTCTATTTGTTTATCGAATCTTTAGCGGATGGAGCGGTCAGAGAAGGAATGCCAAGAGAGCAAGCAATTGAATTTGCAGCGCAGGCGGTATACGGAAGTGCGAAGATGGTTTTGGAAACGGGAATTCATCCTGCTGCACTAAAGGACGCAGTCTGCTCACCAGGTGGAACGACAATTGAAGCAGTATGCGCATTAGAAAGAGGAAACTTTAGGGCAAGTATCGAAGAAGCAATGCGTGCTTGTGCAAACAAAGCACGGGAAATGTAGAGCGTAGCCATGAATAATCGTCAAATAGGAACGTTAAAAGAGCAGCAGGCAGCTGCTTTTTTAGTACAGAAGGGTTTTTTGATTTTAGAAACAAACTTTCGGTGTAGATTAGGAGAGATTGACTTAATTGCTAAAAAAGACAATCA
>JAGOGN010000039.1 GCA_017996675.1 Lachnospiraceae bacterium
TTCGATTCGCTCTAGTTTCAAATTATATTTAGGCTGTAAATAAATGATAAACTGACCATTATCTAGCGCATAGCCCATTTCATTCGCAATATTCTGCTCGCGTATAATATCCTTTTCCAGCTCAGCAGTGTAATAAGTAAAATAGTGAATCGTATTACCCTTACTTTGCTTTGCAGCAACGGTTGCATTCGAATAGATCTTATCCATAGACATTTCTTTGTTTTCAATTACATAAAGTCCAAACGCAGGAGAAATATCATAATTTTCGTTGTATTCATGAAGCGATTTTTTGATTTTAAAGAAAACATCCTGAATCAGATCTGCACGATTCGGCATGCAAAGACAAAAAACATCTGCTTCGATTCGACCAGCTGTACAGATATCGTGGTCCTCAATATAGGACAGCATACGATTCGCAATAAATTTAATGAGCTGATCTCCCTCCTCTTTACCAAAAAAAGAGTTATAAAGTTTAAATCGATTAATATCAAACCGAATAAATACAAATTCGTCCTGATGTAGCAAAATCATTTTTTTAGTCTTGTCAAAAAAACGTTCTTGATTGTAGATTCCGGTTAACATATCATAATTATTACGGTATTTCAATTCATTTACTGCCGTAAACTGACTCCGCTCAATCGCTGCTTCTAGACGATACTGGAGCATATCCATTCCTTCTGGAAGCTTCAAGTAATCCCATGCACCTAATTGAAATGAGATGCGATCAATGATTGAATCCGAAAAAAATGTCGTCACAATAAACGGAATATATTTCCACAAAGAATGTTTTTTTATTTTTTTAAAAATTGAAAAGCTCTTATTAAAGGGTGCTTTAATGTTCAAAACAATGGCAACAATATTGCCTCTATACTTCTCAAGCATTTGATAAGCCTGAACACCACCTGTCACTTTGACAAGTTCGTAATCTGGTCGTAAGCTTAACAAAAGATGTTCACTTGAAATTTCTTCACCATCAATCAGAAGAACCATTTGTCTCGAATAATCCATGTTATTTTCCTTACACCCTTCGTATTATAGTTGATTATTTTAATTTTACTGAATCGGCCCAGTTCAAGAATTCTTTCTTTAGTTTGCTATCATCAGACTGTCTACAGGCAAAGTTAACTAGCCAGAACTGACCATCTTTCTTATAAGTTGTAGCGATAAAAGAAAACTCTCCCGTTTTCTTGTCCCCACTTTCATAAGAGATAAAACGATAGGAACCTCTTTTGAAAATTTTAGTTTGCTTGGATAGTTCATTATTCAAAACTACCGCTTTCATATATTCTTCCAACGAAGACTGACTAGAAACACCGATTCCTTCTAGACCATCTTCGCTTTCACGTATTATCATTACAATCGCAGTATCGGATTCATAATAATAAGTTGCCCCTTTTAAATCTTTCTTTTTAAACTCATCCGTCAATTGAATTGAAAAATCCTTTTCCTGAAACACTTTCTTTTCGATCTTAGTTGGAAAAAAGAATACTTTTACTGTAATAACAATTACACCGATCATTACACAGGCAAAAAGCGCAAATAACGCGTTTTTCTTCTTTGAATTCATGCTTCACTATCTCCTTGTTCTTTTCTATATCCATTTGGATTTTCTTTTTTAAACATCCAGGCATCTTTACATATTTCATCCAGCGTATGAACGACTTCCCAGCCTAACTCCACTTGTGCTTTTTCACTATTTCCAGCACATTCTGAAATATCGCCTGCCCTTGTACCGCTCACTTGTGCATCTATCATTAACTGATTTGATGTTTGAAACTGCTCTAAAACATCCTTAACAGAAACGGGTCTTCCTGAAGATAAAATATAACGATTGATTCCATGAATCGAATTTATTTTTTTTAATGCGCTCTGATGAGCACGTGCTATATCACATACATGAATATAATCACGTACTGCTGTTCCATCCTTTGTATCATATTGATCCCCATAGATCGAAAATGGTTTCTGATTCCATGCACTCTCACACATGTTATTAAAAATACTTCCTTTTGTTTGAAGAGAACTTTCTCCAATTCTACCACTTTGATGAGCCCCTGCTGGATTACCAAACTCAAAAACGACAGCCTGTAATTGCGGATCTTCATCGAGAAATCCCTGTATTAATTGTTCACCAATAAATTTCGTTGCCAAGTACGGATTTGCCGGAAAGCAAATGGTTCGATCTTCCCGAATCAACTCTCCAGCTACATCACCATAAATGCCAATAGAAGAACTAAAGATGAGTTGGTGAATTTGATAACGCTTCATAATCTGAAACAACTGAATCGTTCCTGCGACATTTGTATCATAATACATCATCGGATGTTGAATGGATTCCGTTACCGATTTTAATGCCGCTAGATGAATAACACAATCAATTTCATACTGTCTAAAGATTTTATTCAAAATAAGAGAATCTCTCACATCTCCTTTATAAAATGTAAGAAATTTGCCTGTCAGCTCTTGTACTCTGTTCAAAGCTTCCACCTGAGAATTAATCAGATTATCCAAAACAATTACTTCATGCCCATTCTGTAATAACTCAACACAAACATGACTGCCAATATAACCTGCCCCACCAGTAACCAATATCCTCATATCTAGTCCTCCTCGTTCAAATGAACAGTGTCCCAATTGTGGAAATGCTTATCTAACAGTATCATACTACAAAATTCAAAAATTAGAAATAAAAAGTGGCAAAAGTAGAAAAACATTACTTCCCTTTTTAACATAGTTAAAAAGCTTGGAGCACCCTGTTTACTAGGATTTCCAAGCTTTTTAAGTCTCACAACTGTCAAAGAAAAAATTTTATTTTGGAGTATAAGTTGGAACCAATTTTCGGACATAGTCTCGAATATCGTCTGGTTCGCCTTCCACATATTCTTTTAAGAGATTGAGCTCATTAATAAATACTTCTTCATCTAATGGTATTGGCTGACCAATATGGATCAACTTATTTGGTGTATCCTGCATTCCTTCTTCATCCATTAATAATTCTTCATAAAGCTTCTCGCCAGGACGAAGACCCGTATATTCTATTTTTATATCCACACCTGGTTTATGGCCTGAAAGCAAAATAAGATTTCGTGCCAAATCGGCAATCTTTACTGGTTCTCCCATATCAAGTACAAAGATCTCTCCACCCTTAGCAAAGGCTCCTGCTTGCAATACCAACGAAACAGCCTCTGGTATCGTCATGAAAAAACGTATAATATCCGGATGGGTAACTGTAACAGGACCACCCGCAGCAATTTGTTTCTTAAACAATGGTATTACACTACCATTACTTCCCAACACATTACCAAAACGTACAGCCACGAATTCTGTTTTTGAACGTTTACTATAAGACTGAACAATCATTTCACACATGCGCTTGGATGCACCCATAATATTCGTCGGATTCACTGCTTTATCAGTAGAAATCATTACAAATTTTTCTACGTTCCATTTGTGAGAAGCTTCAGCCATTTTCCATGTACCTAATACATTATTCTTAATTGCTTCATTCGGACTATCTTCCATTAATGGCACATGCTTATGTGCTGCTGCATGATATACAATCTGTGGGCGATATTTTTCAAAAATCTGTTCAATTCTCTTACTGTTACGAACGGAAGCAATTAAAACAACCAAATTTAAACCTGGAAATCTTGTTCTTAATTCATTTTGAATATCATACGTAGAATTTTCGTAAATATCTACAATAATCAACTGACGTGGGTAGTGTTGCGCAATCTGTCTGCATAATTCGCTTCCGATTGATCCACCTCCACCAGTAACCATAACAATTTTATTAGACACATATCCCATAATCGAATTCAAATCTACTTCAATGGGATCTCTTCCCAACAAATCATTTACATCGACTTCTTTTAAATTACTAATTCGTACCTCGCCATTCACAATTTGATAAATACCAGGCAGTATCATTAATTCTTTACCAGTTTCCTTGCAAATATTTAATAGTTCTTTCCGCTCGTCTGCTTTGGCAGATGGAATAGCAATTAAGATTTCCTGAACCTGATACCGTTCCACCATATCAGGAATTTGGTTGCGGCCTCCCACGACTTTCACACCATGGATAGAATTACCAATCTTTCCTTGCGCATCATCAACAAAACATACCACTTTCTTATGCAGACTTGGATTTGCTTTAATTTCTTTTAGCAAAGATACTCCCGCATCTCCTGCTCCAACAATCATTATATTTTTAGAATTCAATGTTTGTTTTCTCGTATTCTCCACTTCACGAATCGCGCGGAAAATAAAACGGCTAAAAAACACTAAAACAAATAAAAGTCCACAATAAAGAAGATAATAACTTCTAGGCATGCCCTTACTATAAGCATGAAAAAATGTAAAGATAAAAATCTGTGCCATAGTCGACAATACACTGGCAACTACAATATACATCATTTCTCTCATACTGGCATAATTCCAAATACTGGAATATAAATGACAACAAATAAAGATTACAATTGTTACTATTAAAATAGGTGCCGCATACTTCATGATTTTATCTAAGTATTCCGTTAGTAATGTGCTAAACTGAAATTCAAATCGGATAAATAAAGCACCAAAAACCGCCACACAGATTGCGCACAAGTCATAAATCATCAAGGCTCCACGCTTAATTAAAATCTTTCCTACGATTTGCTTATTTTCATTTTTCATTATCTGTACCCCTTTTGTTATTTTAAAACACTTTATTTTACTATTATTATTGAATGAAGTCAAATTTATCATTAATTCTCGTGACGTATAAGTATTCATAAATTACAAATCGCATTTATTCATTATTATTTCATTTCAATACAGATAGCCTGAGAACCCAACTCCTTAAATACTGACTCAACAATTTCAGCTTTAAATTCTATCACTTTTCCAGATTGTGGATCATTAAAATAATAGGAATCACTACTATAGCCAACTAAAACAAGGCAATGTTCACCTGCGGGCCATACTAGTATACTTCCATCTTCTAAATACCAAGAGTCCCCATTTGCTAATGGTCTCATTCCCATCGATGCCCAAATTAATAGCGGTTTATTATAATTAATGTAGTTCTGACATAGTTCTTTTAAAGTATTTTCTTTAACTAGTTTTGCTTTACATTTCTTACTATTACTATTGATTGCTTGAACAATTGGCATTGCAAAACAACCATAAGATGACTTTTCGAACGGATTACCAACAAACACTTTACTAGGGTCAGGACCAAATATTTTTTCATCCTTAATGTAAAAAAAATCATCTTTCTCTATCCATTTATTAGCAAATTCCTCTTCAACAATATTTTCATTATAAAATTGTAAAACCATAGTCGCTGCCACTATTTCGCATCCTGTTGGAAGCTTTGGTTTCTGGCAAATTAAAGGCACCCCCTCAATCATTATTTTGCTTTCTCTCTGCGATATTACACGAATAGTTGCTTTTAGCTTTGCTTTATTTCCAGCTTGGTCTGTAGCAATGTAGGTTACTACATAGGATCCTTCTTTTTGCAAATTCACCATAGATGTATTAATGGACAAATTTGGATTTTTATCCTGATTATCTGTTACCGTTACACCCTTTTTATATGAAATCGTGCCATTGATTAATATAGTCTGATCTTTCACTCCCTGAATGATTGGCGCCTCTTGATCTTTTAACAAATGAATGGTTACTTTTACTTTGGTTTCATTTTGTCCCTCATCTTTTAAAATGACGGTCGCCTTCTGCTCACCACTTAGTTTCCAATTTGGTTCTTTCTCAAAATGAGCTGTCACTTTTGTTGCATCTTCTACATCTTTGACACAAGTGAGTGCATTTAATTTAAAACCAAGGGCTCCAATTTTTTGGCTATCCGTGGCTTTTGGAGCTACCGTATCTTCAATCACCAGCTTCGATTTATAGGTCTTACCTTCTACTTTTATTCTAATTGTATATGTTCCAATTTCCTTGGAATCGATCTGACTAAGATCTGTCAGAAAACTTCCCTTGTGATTTCTTTTTAAAAATTTAGATACATCAGGCTTCTTTGCTCCTGCTTCTATCGTAACTTTACGCTGAACTTTCTGTGGTGAAAGTAGTAAAAAAACCAGCAGTGCAATAATTCCCAACTCTACTAAAACACAAAAAAACAATTTCAAATTTTTATTTTTTCTTTTCCTATTATGGTGACTCATTCTATTCTCCTAAATTTGTATCAAAGTTGTATCTTGATTCAACGCTTTATTTTACTACTAAATGAAATGTACGTCAAATGGATTGCGTGTATTTTCTGTGATTTTATCACTTCCATTCTTTCCGTTTCATGATACACTGATTACATCAAAAACGTAGGATGGAGGAATAATATGGATTATTTCATCGCCTTTTTGGAAGGCATTATTACTTTTGTATCACCATGTCTGCTTCCGATGTTACCAATTTACATTTCTTACTTCATGGGCGATGAGGAACAAGCAAACAAGAGACATGTTTTAAAGAATGCATTTGGTTTCATTCTTGGTTTTACCTTTGTATTTTTAGTTTTAGGTGCTTTTGCAGGATCAATTGGGCATCTTTTGGTTGACTATAACAAACAGGTTCAGATTCTAAGTGGAATCATTATCATTTTATTTGGTCTTAATTTTACAGGCTTCATCAAAATTCCACTATTAAATAAGAGTAGAACCTCGAACATAAATACTGCTAATCTTAATTTTGGAACCTCATTCCTATTTGGAAGTGTTTTTTCCATTAGCTGGACTCCTTGCGTAGGTGCATTTCTTGGTTCTGCGCTGATGATGGCTTCCACAAAAGGATCGTTTACGGAAGGAATGCTGATGCTTTTGCTTTATTCAATTGGTCTTGGTATCCCATTTTTCTTAAGTGCTTTACTACTAGATCGGCTGAAGCAGACATTTGATTTTATCAAGAAACACTATCGACTGATACATCTGCTTTCTGGTGGTATCTTAATTATAGTTGGTTTGATGATGATCACTGGAACATTTGGAATTTTATTCCGCATATCATTATAGAAGGAGGCAGATAACTTTATGAATGATAAATTAAAACTTACTCTAATCATTGGAGGAATTGGACTCTTGTTAATAGGCTCTAGTCTTTTGTATCACAAGCTTACAGCAAATCCTGAAATTGCGCAAAAAACGGAGTCCCCCACCAATCAACAAGGATCTGATGATGAAGACTCCGAAACCGTACCTTATATGAACTTTACCGTTTATGACAAAGACAAGCAGCCAGTCACCTTATCCAGTTTTGTAGGAAAACCAATTATCCTAAACTTCTGGGCAAGTTGGTGTGGACCTTGTCAAAGTGAAATGCCAGATTTTGAAGAAATCTATAACAAATACAACGGTCAAATCGAATTTCTAATGATCAATCTAACTGATGGTGGCCGGGAAACTTTGGATACCGCATCCGATTATATCAAAAAACAGCAATTTCATTTTCCTGTTTACTATGATTTGGATATGACAGCGTCCTCTACCTACTTTGTTAGTTCAATTCCACAAACATTTTTTATCAATGCAGACGGACAAATCGTTTCCTATGCCAAAGGTGCGATGACAAAAAGTGCAATGGAAGATCAAATCAAACGTATTTTAAATGACTAAGAAGTCTTAAATTTGAAGGAGTTTATTCATGTCAGTAATATGAATCTCTCCTCTTGATAAATGAACAATTCCATCTATTTGGAACTGCTTTAGAAGTCTGGTAACAACTTCTCTTGCGGTTCCTAAATCTTTGGCCAGAATTTCATGTGTAATACTCAAATGGTCATTCCCTGCTAGCGCGCGGTGCTCCAATAATGCATCCGCCAGTCTCTTAGCCATGTTTGAAAACATATATTGGTTAAACAGCCACATCACATCCGAGAATTTCTCCGATACCAGCTCTAAAACATACTCTTTCACTTGAGCATTCTGGTCACTGATTGCCTTGAATAATTGTTTTGGCACATAATAGGCTGTGGTATCTTCTTCATATTCAACATGAGTTTCCAGATTTAAATTTTTAATCATGCACGCAGCACTTAAAATGCATACGTCTCCTGGAAGTAATCGGTAAAGCGTTATCTCACCACCATTTGGAGACGTAAGAAAAATACGTTGTCTGCCTTTCACAATCACTTCAACACCAGAACAATTCTGACCACCATGGTATTGGATCTCGCCTTTCTTACGCTGGATCTTTCCTAGCTGATCCACCATCTGTTCCTGTTCCTCTTTCGTTAATTTACTCCAAAAAGGAAACGCCTGGGATAGTAACTGTTCTTTTTCTACTTGTTCCATTTTTACTCTCACTTTCGCTACTTTTTCTGCACAAAACCATTAGAATCAACTACTGCATTGGAAGAAATTTCTGATAAATAATTCCAAATCTGCTGCGCTTCCCCTCCCGTGCACATTCTGGTATAGGCATTTGAGGCTTTTCCTGGATAAACTTGAATGGTTGTCTGATTATCCGGTTTTATTACTAATTTTAATGCCATCGTACGGTCAATATTTTTCGAAAAAACAAAATTTCCCATACTATATACAATTGGTTTATCTTTATAATATTCAAATCCCTGCAACACATGGGGATGAGCTCCTAAAACCAAATCTGCACCTGCATCAATATACTGATGAGCCATCTGTTTTTGATATTCAGCAGGATAAGCTTGACGCTCCACGCCCCAATGAACGTAAACCACCACATAGTCACAATTTTGCTTTGCAAGCTTAATTTGTTCAATCAACAATGACGGATCATAAGTGCAAAATAAACCTGGTTGTCCTTCTTCAATATTCCACGAAGTAGTTGGGATTACCCTCGATGCAGCTAAAAACCCAAACTTCTTTCCATTTGCTTCTATATACTGGGTTTCCATTGCACGTTCTCTTGTTGCCCCAGCTCCAACATAACGAATACCTGCCGCATCTAAGGTAGAAAATGTGTCCATAAGTGCATTCTTTCCATAATCAAGTGCATGATTATTCGCTAGTGATACCAAATCCACTCCCATTCCGGTATACCAATTTACATACGAAGGTGGAATACGAAAGGTATATTCTTTATCCGGCATTGGAGTACCCTGCAAACTAAAAGGAAATTCTTCGTTAAGCATACTAATATCACTTTGTTTAAAAAGTTCCTGATACAATGGATCTAATATCCCATTTGTTCCACTTCTTTCAAAATTAGCTAATGCATCAGTCATCATCGTATCCCCTGCAAAAGTCAAGGTGGTATCCTTTTGAACTACCGGTTCTTCTGGCACCGTAGGTATCGTTTCAGGTGTAGGTGTCTGAGTCTCTTTCTCTTTGTTTTGTTCCTTTTTAGGCTGATTACTTTTTGAAATAGAGTCCTTTTTTGTGCCACAAGCCACACAACTAAGCATGACTATTACAAAACAAAACATTGCAATGATTCGCCTTCTATTATTTTTAAAATTCATATTCTGCCTTTCATAAACTTTTTATAATTAAATAAATAAATCTCTTTTTCGATAGCTACCTAAACCACATACAACTAATAAAATCATGAATCCCATATAAGTCATAAGTCCAATGACAAGATCTGAATCTGGATGCATTGCATTTTGTGGCTTCAACACTTCCAATGGGCTAAACGCCTTAAGCCACTCCGCTTTTGTACCCAGTAAATTTCCAAGATAGCCTACTAAATATGTTGCCAATACAAGCATTGCAGAAATCGAACCTGCACTAATTCTGCCTGTGATTCCTCCGACAAAAAATCCAACCGCTCCAAAAAAGAATGCGGAACAGCTGCTGATTTTAATGATACGAAGTACCAGTTCTGCATCGAACGTACTTCCACCATTCCAGAATCCACAAATCATCGTAGAAATCGTTCCACAACCAACAACCAATAGAATTCCAAGGAATCCAGTCATCACTTTTGCAAGGTAGATTTCAGCGCGACTAACCTCCATAGAATATAGAAATTCGATGGATTTCGTCTTTTCTTCCTTATAAAGAAGTCCACCACACAATATTCCAGAGAAAATACTAATCGCAATTAATACAATATTATAGATCGTTCCAAAATAACTTGGAAATGTTCGAAAATCATCCATACTCTCCATTCCCATCAGCTGAAGCATTTCTTTTGGCATGGCATCCAATTTCATTTGTCCCATCTCTTTTACAGATGGAAATAAAATCATATACATAAATAGAATTGAAAAAATACCAATTGCCCATCCAAAAATTAATTTACGATTATTTCTAATCTCCATCATTAGGAGTATTTTAAATGTTTTTGCTTTCATCGTATCCCCCCTACTCCTTATAATAGTCAATAAATTCTTCTTCCACTGTTTTGTTCTTAATTTCCAGGGTTCGAAGATTCATCTGTGACAGTTCTTTTACCAAATCGTTCATAACGCCGCTAAATTCATAATTCTCTTTCTTTCCATCAGCAGTTTCATAACTGACCATTTGATGGTGAGCGATCTTCACATTTGACATTTCTAAATCATCTGCGATCTTTCCATCTTTGATAATCAAGACACGGTCACAGTATTTTTCAATTTCACTTAAATTATGACTAGACAAAAATATGGTCGTTCCTTTTTCCTTTTCTTTAAGCAAAAGTTCAAAAAATAAGTTCTGCATCAAAGGATCCAGACCACTTGTTGGTTCATCTAAGATAATCAATTTACTCTTTTTTAAGAGTGCCTGAATAATTGATACTTTTTTACGATTACCAAGGCTGAGTTCCCCGATTCTCTTCTCCATGTCCAACTCGAACAAAGTTGCAAGATCCTCTACTTCTTTCATTGATGAGGTGGAAAATTTCATGCAAAAAGATAACACTTCACGTACTTTTAATCGATCATAAAAAATGGACTCTGATGGCATATAACTAGTTGAAGCCTTGATTTTTCTGGCATCTTTCACTATGTCCATTCCTAAAATTCGAATCCGACCTGAAGTTGGTTTAATCATATTCAGGAAGGTTCGCAGCGTCGTACTCTTTCCTGCTCCATTCTTTCCAACAAACCCGACCAACGTTCCTGGCATGATTTGAAAACTAATATCATCTACCGCCAGGGTAGTTCCATACCTTTTTGTATAATGTTCGACACATATTACGCTTTCTTTCATCCCCGTTGCTCCTTCATATTTTTTTCTTTTGCTTTCGATAAATGACTAGACACATTCCAACTGTAATCATGATCATTGCAAGCATTGTTACGTGGCTGATCACAAAAAATACCTTTGCTAGGTTAAACTTCACATCGTTTATACGTCTATAAC
>JAGOGN010000203.1 GCA_017996675.1 Lachnospiraceae bacterium
GGAAAGAATTAGGTGACCTTGCCCGCTCACAAGAGGATGTATTAAGTTATGCTTCTTTTCCACAGGTAGCATTACCATTTTTGAAAAAAAGAAATGATCCATGGTATGACGTTCCAGTTCAGAATGTAACGGTCGAAATGCCAGGACTTTAGAAACAAGAAGAAACGCTATAGAAATATATTGTTTCTTTTTGCACCAAGAGTAATCATGAATGGAGGTACCATAATGGATCATATAAATAAAAAAGAACTTCCGGATAAATTAAAAATAGATCAAATGGTCTTGTTTGAAGATAATAAATTGCGGATATTGAAAAGTGGAATTGAAATTGATAGACAGGTTGTAGAATGTGAGCACTACCGTGATGTAGTAAAATATTTAGAGCAAGAACCCGTGGATCATCCAGCGACATTTCTCATTTTAGGAATGGGATTGGTACTTGCTTCCTCACAGGCGATTTCGAATCAAAAATCCAGATTAGAAGTGATGAATCAGGCAATTTATGAATTATCCCATGTGAATTCCAGAAATAGTAATGAGAAGTCTTTTTTTCTTGAAGAATGTCTGAAAGAAGCTTTGGATCAGAAAAATGAAGGTCGTAATATCACTAAAGTAATACTTTCAAGTGTAGAGGCGGACTGGAATCATCGGTGTTTAACGATTGTGAAGATGGCTAAAGCCATGGAAGAACTTTTGACGTTGGGACAAACCGTGCTTCTTTCAGAATTGGATTCTGTATATGAAGAAATCTTATTATGGATATTTGCACAATCTAATAAACAATTAAATCCACTGACCACACATTCTGAACAGCGAAATCAGGAAGAACTTCTTTTGGGACTGAACAATCATAGGATTGAGAATGTAATTGTACAGGGAGAATTGATTGCAAGAAATGGTAGTACCAAAGTAAGCAGTAATAGTTCTAAGTATGCGAAAACAGCGAAAGAAAATCAAATTCCAGTATTTGTAATGGGGATTCCATCACAGGATTTGTATTCTGGACGGGATTTTAAACTATTAGAGCCAGAATATGAAAAGCTTTTAATGCCTTCTGTAATTACAGAAATTATTACGGACAAAGGAAGATTTCGACCAGAATATTTGGAAGGATCCTTCGATGAATATAACAGCGAGTTCTATTAATAGAAGTTGAAAATCACCTACTCACAAGTACTCTTTTTGGAAGGGAGCAGTCTATGACATTACAACAATTGCGTTACGTAGCTGAAATTGCGGATAAGGGATCCATGAATGAAGCAGCAAAAAGTCTATACCTGTCACAGCCAACGCTTTCTGGCACCATTCGTGAACTGGAAAATGAACTGGGCTTTGCGTTGTTTGTACGTACCAATAAAGGGACAAGACTAACTCCTGAGGGCGTTGAATTTCTGGCATATGGGAAACAAGTACTGAATCAGGCAGATGCATTGGAAGAACGATTTTTGAATCGAAAAACATACAAGAAGAATCTTTCAATCTCGAGCCAGCATTATACATTTGTTGCACAAGCTTTTATTTCACTGATTAAAGAAGTGGATCCATCTTTATATAATTTTTCGTTAAAGGAAAAAGGTACTGCTGAAATCATTGAGGATATTAAGTCTTATAGAAGTGAAATAGGAATTATTTATGTGAATAAATTTAATGAGAAAATGATGAATCGCTATTTAAAAGAGAATCATCTGACGTTTGTTCCTCTTTATGAAGCCAAACCACATGTCTTTATTTCAGCAAAAAGTAAACTCGCAGCGAAAAAAAGTGTGACACTTAGGGATTTGGAAGATTATATTTATTTGTATTTTGATCAAAAAGATACGGATCCCGTTTACTTTAGTGAGGAAATTCTAAGTATGATGGATCATAGCAGAAAAATCGCAGTCAGTGACCGAGCTACAATCTTTAATCTTTTATCTTCCTTAGACAGCTATACGATTACAACTGGAAGAATCAGTCGGGATTTAAACGGTAATGATTTGGCAATTATTCCTTTAGAAGTAGAAGAGATTATGAGAGTAGGGTATGTTTGTTTGGAGAATATCAGCTTAAGCCCATTGGCAGAATTGTACTTAAAAAAACTGGGTGAAATATTGAAAAACACAAATTAATATAGGCTAAACCTATAGCAAGATATTAGCACAGGCAATTACTTCTTTTTGTGTAAATGTGATATGATTATTTCAGTGATTAGGATTTTGTTGTGAAATATCACAAGAAAAAGGAGATATTGAAAATATGACAAATAAGAATATAGGTTTTGGTACAAAAGCAATTCATGCAGGAGAAACAAAAGCAAAAGATTTTCAGGCGTTAACAATGCCAATTTATCAGACATCAACATTTTATTTTAATACTTGCGAAGAAGGCGGAAAGAAATTTGCAGGAGAAGAATGTGGATATATTTATACAAGATTAGGTAATCCAACAACTTGTTTATTAGAAGAAAAAGTTGCTGCCTTAGAAGGCGCAGAAGCTGCTGCAGCTGCATCTTCAGGAATCGGTGCAATTGCTTCTTGTCTTTGGACAGTAGCTGCTGCTGGAAAACATATTGTTGCTGATAAAACACTTTATGGATGTACCTTTGCATTATTAAACCATGGAATGACTCGTTATGGAGTAGAAGTATCCTTTATTGATACTGCTGATCTAGAACAAGTGAAAGCAGCTTTAAAAGAAAACACAGTTGCTGTATATTTAGAGACACCTGCAAATCCTACATTGAAAATTGCAGACATTGAAGCTGTTTCTACAATTGCACATAACTATAATAAAGAGATCAAGGTTATTTGTGACAACACTTTTGCAACACCTTTATTGCAGAATCCAATTGCATTAGGCGCAGACGTTGTAGTACATTCAGCTACAAAATATTTAAACGGACATGGAGATGTTATTGCTGGATTCGTAGTTGGAACTGCTGATTTCATTAAAGAAGTTAAATTCTTTGGAATGAAAGATATGACAGGCGCTACCATCGGACCACAGGAAGCATTTTTGATTTTACGTGGATTAAAAACTTTAGAAATCCGTGTACAGAGACATTGCGAAAATGCTCAGAAAATTGCTGAGTATTTAGAAGCACACGAGAAAGTAGAAAAAGTATATTATCCAGGACTTGCATCATTCGAAGGACATGATATTGCAGTGAAACAGATGAATGGAGGATTTGGGGGAATCATCGCATTCGAAGTTAAGGGCGGCAAAGAAGCAGGAATGAAATGGTGTAATGGTTTAGAATTATGTACGATTGCAGTAAGTTTAGGAGATGCAGAAACATTAGTTGAGCATCCAGCTAGTATGACACATTCCACTTATGGACCAGAAGAATTAGCAGAAGCTGGAATCCCAGCAGGACTTGTTCGTTTGGCAGTAGGCTTGGAAAATGCAGAAGACTTAATTGCAGATTTTGAACAGTCATTTAAAGGCTTATAGTCTTTTTAGGAAATAGGAATGTAATATGGGGAAAACGAAAGGTCTC
>JAGOGN010000040.1 GCA_017996675.1 Lachnospiraceae bacterium
AGTTCTTCCAACTTAGGTATTTGCTTGGAAACAGCTGCATATCGCTCTTCCTGCAAATGACGATTCTCAAGCTGACGCTTCTCATAATCGCGCATTATTTCATTATACTGAGTATTTGATAAAGACATAAGACTCCTTCTTGGCTGGATTATTCTTTATTGCGTTTATAAATTTGCTTCTCCAGTTCATTGTAATCGTAACTACGTTGTGCAATGTTCGTAAAACGATTATTACTTGTTGCTTTAGCGCTCTTAGGTGTAGCAGCCTGACTTTTATGAAAGGCATGATCACAAGTCTGAACATCTTTAATTGTCTGGATGCCATCTTTCTTCCAGTTTTGAAGAATGGTATTTGCATAATCGAAACGAGGTTGTTGCGTGTTTTTAATCGTACGATTGCAGGCTTCCTTGATCATATCAACGGAAAAACCATATTCTTGTAACCAGGTTCGAATCATATCTGTTTCCAGAGGAACTAAATTTCGATTCTGTATACCAAATGCCTTCTTAACTGTAATGTTGGCATCGGAATTAAGCTTTGAGTATTCCTTAGCTGCTTCTAGAGTATGAATGTCAATTTCTGCCCAAGCACGGGCTATTTTATCCATATAGGAAATGCTCTTCGCTCCACGATCAATACAGTAGCCAATCAGGTATTCAATCATATCGGAAGAAAAGTGCAGTGAATCATACCAGAATAGTAACGTATTGGTTTCTTTTTCACTTAAAGGACGCTGAATATAATTTTCTGCAGCAAAAAAAATCTCCTGAATGTCTTCTTTGTCAATAAATGATAATAAATCATTTTTAGTATAAGATGGAATTTCCTTATTGGAAGGTAGCTCAATTGGAGCATCACTTGCAGGCTCTTTTGTAGAGGTTTCTTTATCTAATCCCAAAGATCCTGGATGAATAACAGTTGAAAATGGCTGCAACTCAGGAGTAGAAAGAGAAATACTAACAAGCTTATGGTCCTGGTTATATCCAAGTTGGACAAGACCTAACTTTTCCCAGTACAATAAAGCACGTTTGACATCTGTTTCCGTATGATTTAAATGATCCGCAATTGCAGAAATTGTGCATGAAAATTCTGATGTGTGCATGCAGCGTAGAAGATATAAATATACCTTTACAAATTCTCCATTTGCATTTGGCATATATTGGTCTATGAACTTATTTGAAATCATTGTAACAGAATTAGAACTATTACAATGCAACTGTATTTTATCCATTGCATGCTCCTTGAAAGAAATTCGATAGGGCAAATGGCCCTTATTCGTTTTCACATTATAGCATATCGTTCTGGAAAAAAAAAGGACAAAAAATACCGCAAACGACTGAAAACACTGGGAAAACTTGTAGTTCATATTGTGGATAATGTGGATAAAATGAAATCAAAAATATAGTCCAGATGTAAATATGTGGTGAAAAGCTTTTAGATAGTCTTTTTGTAGGTCGTAACCTTTTCAAAAAAATCCACAGAAAAAATCCGAGTCAAAAAGTGGATTATTCTGTGGATAATGTGGATAATTAATTTTTTAAAAGGTGATCTCCAATGTTTACAACGTTTCCAGCCCCCATAGTTATCAACAAGTCACCGTTGACACAATTTTTTTTCAAAAACGTTTCTATTTCATCAAAAGATGGGATATAGAGGGCCTGAGTCCCTTTTTTTACTAGTTTTTGACAAAGATCGTTGGAACTGATTCCCAGTGTGTCTGTTTCTCTGGCAGCATAAATGTCAGGTAAAATGACTAAATCTGAATCGGACAATGCGGATGCAAAATCATCCATAAATGCAGCAGTCCGAGTGTAGGTGTGTGGTTGAAACACACAAATTAAACGAGAAGGATTTAATTTTCTGGCAGCAGCTAAAGCTGCTTTGATTTCTGTAGGATGATGAGCGTAATCGTCGATTACGGTTGCGCCCTGAAATACTCCTTTACGCTCAAAGCGCCGTCTTGCGCCACTACAGTGAGAAAGGCTTTCCGAAATATTGTCTAAAGATACACCAGCAGAATGTGCACATGCAATTGCTGCAAGCGCATTTGAAACATTATGTTGACCAGGTAAGGAAAGCTGAATTGTTCGGGAATATTCACCTTTGATCCAAAGTTGAAAATAAGTACAATCATGTTCAAAGCGAATTTCTCTTGCCTGATAATCATCGGAATCAAGAAAACCAAATTTGAGGATTAGAGCATTCGTTTGACTTGACAATTCCTCAATTTGCTCAATTTCGCTGTTCATAATAACAACGCCATCTTCTTTGGTGTTGCTGATATAATGCATAAAGGAATGGCGAATGTCCTGAAGATCTTTAAAAAAATCAAGATGGTCTTCTTCTATATTAAGGATTACAGAATATTTTGGAAAAAAGTGGAAAAAACTATTCGTGTACTCACAGGATTCAATTACAAAATAATCCGACTTTCCGATTCTTGTATTGTCATTAATTAAATTTAAAATACCGCCAATGCTAATAGTTGGATCTGTGTTGGCTTCAATCAATATCTGCGAAATCATGGAGGTGGTAGTTGTCTTACCGTGGGTGCCAGCAACGGCGATACTGCTTGGATAATGTTCCATCATTTGTCCTAAAAGTTCTGCACGAGAAAGGACAGGAAGATTCATTCTGGTTGCCTGCATGAGTTCTGGATTATCAGAGTGTATGGCTGCTGTATAAATGACAAGTTCTGTCTGCTTGCTGATATGTTCAGAGCTTTGTCCAATGTAAATGGTTGCTCCTAATTGTTGCAGTCGTTGAGTAAGGGGTGATTCCTGGTTGTCAGAACCAGCAACACGAAACCCTGCATGAAGGAGAATTTCTGCAAGACTGCTCATGCTGATACCGCCGATTCCGATGAAATGTATTTGAATAGGTCTTAGAAAATCGATTTTGTACATAGTGATACCTCGTTTTTTCTTTTTATTATAGACTATTTCGGTGAATTTGCAATGTATTACTCTGTGTAGATTTTTGCCTAAAAAACTAGTTGTGACTGACAACTTAATCAATTTGTACTGTTTGTAAAAAAATCTATATACGAATTACCAACTATGTGATATAATTTGCTCATAACTTCAAATAGCTGACAAGAGGTGTTTATAATGGAAAAAGAAATCATTGCGATGTTGCTTGCAGGTGGGCAGGGAAGTCGACTTGGAGTTTTAACAGATCAAGTGGCAAAGCCTGCGGTGGAATTTGGTGGGAAATACCGAATTATTGATTTTCCGTTGAGTAACTGTATTAATTCAAGAATTGATACGGTTGGAGTTTTGACACAATACCAGCCTCTAGTTTTAAACTCTCACATTGGAATTGGAATTCCATGGGATTTGGACAGAAATTATGGTGGAGTAGCGGTGTTACCTCCATATGAGAAGAGTGAGCAGGCAGAGTGGTATACCGGAACAGCAAATGCGGTATTTCAGAATATGAACTATATTGATGGATATGCGCCAGAGTATGTGGCAATTTTATCTGGAGACCATATTTATAAGATGGACTACGGTAAAATGCTGGAATATCATAAATTAAAAAAAGCAGATGTTACAATAGCAGCGATGCCGGTTCCAATTGAGGAGGCATCTCGTTTTGGAGTCATGGTGGCTGATTCAACTGGTAGAATTACGGAGTTTCAGGAAAAACCAAGTGAACCGAAAAGTAATCTGGCATCGATGGGGATTTATATTTTTTCCTATCGTGCATTGAAAGATTCACTTACTGCATTGAAGGATCAAAGCAACTGTGATTTTGGAAAACATGTCATACCTTATTGTCATGAAAATAATATGAATGTTTTCAGTTACCGTTTTGAAGGTTATTGGAAAGATGTTGGAACGTTAGGTTCTTATTGGGAAGCCAATATGGAATTAATAGAGCTGATTCCTGTGTTTAACCTTTATGAAGAGTACTGGAGAACCTATACAAATACAAGAAATTTTGAACCACATTTTCTTGGTGAAGGTGCTTCTAGCGTGGAGTCTTTGATTAGCGAAGGAGCAGAAATACTAGGTCATATAGAAAGGTCCATCATCGGTCCAGGTGTTTTTGTGGGCCCGAATACTACGATTCGTGATTCGATTATCATGCGAGAGACTAAAATTGGTGCGAATGCATTGATTGAACGATCCATTGTCGGAGAACGATGTCGAGTTGGAAACGAAGTGCAAATGGGAGTGGGAGAAACAGCAATAAGCCTTTTGAATCCGGATATATATTCGTTTGACCTTGCAGTGGTTGCTGGAGGATCGGCCATACCTAGAAAAGTTATGATAGGTAAGAACACCGTTATATCTGGTGAAACTTTGGCAGCAGATTATAGAGATGGGAAGCTCGAAAGTGGAGGATATATTATAAAGGCAGGTGAAGCAAAATGAAGGCAGTAGGAATCATTCTGGCTGGTGGAAACAGTAATCGATTACAGGAGCTGACCTTAAAGCGGGCAGTTGCAGCAATGCCTGTTGGAGGAGCTTATCGAGCAATCGATTTTGCTTTAAGCAATATGTCTCATTCAAGTGTGGAAAAGGTCGCTGTCATAACACAATTCAATTCCGGATCTTTAAACGCACATTTGAATTCTTCGAAGTGGTGGGATTTTGGACGAAAGCAGGGCGGTTTATATGTCTTCACACCAACGATTACCATGGATCATCATTGGTGGTATCGAGGAACTGCGGATGCTCTTTATCAAAATATTGATTATCTTAGAGGGTGCCATGAACCATATGTTATTGTGGCTTCTGGAGACGGGGTATATAAATTAAACTATGATGAGGTGTTAAATTATCATATTGAAAAGAATTCCGATATTACGTTAGTAGTCAAAGAAATGCCTTTATCTGATTCGTTGCAGCGATTTGGAATTGTAAAAATGGATGAAGATGGTTTGATTACAGAATTTAATGAAAAACCGATGGTAGTAAATTCTCCCCTGGTTTCAATTGGAGTATATGTGATGCGAAGGAGAATGCTGATAGAGATGTTAGAAGCATGTAATGAGGAGGGTAGATTTGATTTTGTAAATGATATTTTAATACGCCATAAGGATGTCAAACGAATGTATGCATATCCGCTTAAAACTTTTTGGCAAAACATTGCATCAGTGGATGATTACTACAAAACAAATATGGATTTTCTAAAGACAGATGTAAGAAAGTATTTTAAATCAAGACCGTATGTATATAGTAAAGTGGATGACCTTCCACCAGCAAAGTACAATGAAGGATCCGATGTAGAAAACTCCTTAATTTCAAGCGGTTGCATTATTAATGGCCGGGTTGAAAATTCGATCCTTTTTAAAGGGGTTTTTGTCGGAAAGGGATCTGTGGTTAGAAATTCAGTTGTCATGCACAAAGCAATTATAGGAGAAGATTCCTACTTGGATAATTGCATTGTGGAGAGCTATGAAACAATTGCTAGGGGAGCAAGTTATTTGGGGAATGATAAACCCAAAATTGTAATGAACCAGCACAACAAATTTGGCTAAGCAACTTATTATTGATGACATGAAAGGGGTACAAGACATGCAAATTACGGACGTTCGAATTAGAAAAGTCGAAAAAGAAGGTAAAATGAAAGCAGTTGTATCAATCACCATGGATGATGAATTCGTAGTTCATGATATTAAAGTAATTGAAGGAGATAAAGGCTTATTCATTGCAATGCCAAGTCGGAAAGCAACAGATGGAGAATATAGGGATATTGCTCATCCAATCAACTCTGGTACAAGAGACCGAATCCAGAAAATTATTTTAGACAAATACGAGGCCGAACTTGAAATTATGGATGAGGAAGCCTAAAAGTAGCAATAGATAAAAATAGAGACTGTGAATTGAAAAACCACTTTGCTTAGGGATCATTTCGTGAGCAGAGTGGTTTCTTTTTTGGTTTTAGGGATGACTTTTTGACAAAAAGCATGTAAAATATAGTGATGTGTAAGAAGAAAGTGAAGGTGTATCATGTATATTATTGCAGGACTGGGAAACCCAACAAGACAATATGAACATACTAGACATAATGTAGGGTTTGATGGTATTGATTTGATTAGTCAAACCTATCAGATTCCTTTTAATCAAAACTTTGGGAAAGCAATCGTGGGAAAGGGTTTGATTGAAGGTCAGAAAGTGATTTTAGTAAAACCACAGACTTATATGAACTTAAGCGGACACAGTCTGAGTGAGATTATGACTTATTTCAAAGAAAATCCAGAAACGCAATTGATTGTACTTTATGATGATATCTCATTAGAACCAGGTTCGTTGCGGATTCGTTTGAAAGGTAGTGCAGGTGGACACAATGGTATTAAGAGTATTATACAGTGTCTCGGTACAGATTCCTTTCCAAGAATTAAAATTGGAGTGGGTAATAAACCGGACAAGATGGATTTGGCAGACTACGTATTGGGCCATTTTTCTAAGGAAGAGCGGAGGGAAGTAGAAAAGTCCCTCGAAAACGCATGTGAAGCGGTAAAATACATCGTTCAAGATCAGACATCTGTAGCAATGAATCTGTTTAATAAGAAAAAGAGTGAATAGTATGAAGAGAGCTTTTTTTGAGCAACTGATTAAACTAAAAGACTATGAAGAATTAAAGAAACAGCAAAAGAAACCTGGGATCCTTCAGATTACAGGTCCAATTGATGCGTCTAAATGTCATTTGTTCTCTGGGCTTACGCAAGAAATTCCATGGAAATTAATAGTAACCTATTCAGAACAAAGAGCACGTGAGTGGATTGATGATTTGGCGATGTATGAGGAAGAAACTTTATATTATCCTGCGAAGGATATTTTGTTTTACCAGTCGGATATCCGTGGGAATGTACTAACTAGAGAACGTATGGAGGTTTTAGAGTTTCTAGAAAATGGTCATGCTGGTACGATCGTTACAACCTTTGATGGGTTAATGGATCGTATTATCAAACCCGGTTCTTTAATGTCCGCCTCAATTCACATTAAAGTGGGAGATCAGATATCGGTAGATAAATTAAAAGAACAATTAATTTCTATTGGATACGAGAAAAACTATGGAGTGGAAGAAGCGGGGCAATTTGCAATTCGTGGCGGTATCGTGGATGTGTTCCCTGTCTCAAAAGAACTGCCAGTTCGAATTGAACTATGGGGTGACGAGGTAGATACGATTCGAAGCATGGATGTGGAAAGCCAACGTTCCGTAGAACAATTGGAAGAGGCATTGATCTATCCTGTAACAGAGTTGGTACTTACACCTGAAGAAATAAAACAAGGCTTAGACAAAATCAGCAAGGAAACTGATGTGATTGAAGGAAATTTCCGCGCGAAGATGATGACCGAGGAAGCTTATAGATTAAGAGAGCAGTTTAAACAACTAGAGGAAGAAATTCTTCAATTTGGAAACCTTGTTGCAGCAGAGAGTTTCCTTGGATATTTTAAAAATGATACTGTAAGCTTTTTAGAATATTTGAAAGATCGGAATGCGAGTATACTTCTTGATGAACCTGCGAGACTCTCTGAAAAGGGGAGGACGATTGAGAAAGAGTTTCAAGAAAGCATGGAACAGCGATTAAGTAAGGGATATGTTTTGCCAGGACAGGCGAATATTCTGTTCATGCAAAGTGAGATTTGGGGAAAGGTTTCTAGTTTATCTGGTTTTGCATTTACCACGATTGATCAAACCGTGGAGCATTTGCACGTCAAAAGTAAATATGACGTGATGACGAAATCCATTAATTCTTATAATAGAAGTATAGAATTGCTGCTACAGGATTTAAAACAATACCAGAAGAAGCACTATTCGGGTATTGTTGTTTCTGGATCGCGAACAAGAGCGGCTAATCTTGCGAAAGACTTGCTGGAAGCTGGAATTCCTTGTTTTTATTCAGATGATTATGAACATGAAATTAAAGATGGCGAAATAATGGTTTGTTACGGAAAAGTTAAAAGAGGATTTGAATATCCACTTCTTCGTTTTTTTGTGATAGCTGAAACCGATATCTTTGGAAGCAAAGTAAAAAAGAAGAAAAAGAAACAATATGATGGAGAACGGATTCATGATTTTGCACAACTAAAAATCGGTGATTATGTCGTGCATGAAAATCACGGTTTAGGGATATACAGGGGAATTGAAAAAGTAGAGATTGATAAGGTTACAAAAGACTATATTAAGATCGAATATGACAAGGGTGGAGCACTTTTTATTCTTGCGAGTAACTTAGAATATCTTCAGAAATTTGCCGGTGCTGATGCGAAAAAGCCAAAATTGAACAAGCTTGGAACCCAGGAATGGCAAAAAACGAAAACAAAGGTTCGAGGCGCGGTAAAGGAAATTGCCAAAGAGCTAGTGGAATTGTATGCCATCAGAGAGCATTCACCAGGCTATTCCTATGGACCGGATACAATCTGGCAGCACGAGTTTGAAGAATTATTCCCTTATGAAGAAACGGATGACCAATTGATGGCTATCGAAGCGGCAAAGAAAGACATGGAAAGTACCCGTAATATGGATCGTCTTGTTTGTGGAGATGTAGGATTTGGAAAGACGGAAATAGCCATTCGAGCAGCGTTTAAAGCGATTCAAGAAGGAAAGCAGGTTGTGTATTTGGTTCCGACAACAATTTTAGCACAACAGCACTATAATACTTTTTCACAGCGCATGAAAGATTTTCCAGTACGAGTGGATCTTTTGTGTCGCTTTAAGACGCCCGCGGAGCAAAAAAAGACACTGCAAGATCTAAAAAAAGGATGGGTTGATGTGGTAATTGGTACCCATCGATTGTTATCAAAAGATGTTCAGTATAAAGATTTAGGGCTACTGATTATTGATGAAGAACAACGTTTTGGCGTAATACATAAGGAAAAAATCAAACAGATTAAGAACAATATCGATGTTTTGACTTTAACAGCAACACCAATTCCACGTACGCTTCATATGAGTTTAATTGGAATAAGGGATATGAGTGTCTTAGAGGAAGCTCCGAATCAAAGAACACCAATTCAGACATATGTAATGGAATACAACGAGGAAATGATTCGAGAGGCAATTAACCGCGAAATGGGAAGAAATGGCCAGGTCTTCTATGTATTCAATCGTGTGAAGCAAATTGCAGAGGTAGCTGATAAAATACGAAAACTGGTTCCAGATGCGACAGTCGCTTATGCACATGGACAGATGAATGAGCGTGAATTAGAAGACATCATGTATCAATTTATTAATGGGGATATTGATGTTTTGGTATCTACAACAATAATTGAAACAGGACTTGATATTTCAAATGTGAATACTATGATTATTCAGGACGCTGATAATTTAGGATTATCTCAATTGTATCAGTTAAGGGGACGAGTTGGCCGCTCGAACAGAACAGCTTATGCATTTTTAATGTATAAGAAAGATAAGCTTATAAAAGAAGTAGCAGAGAAAAGACTGAGTGCCATTCGTGAATATACTGAATTGGGTAGTGGAATTAAAATAGCAATGAAGGATTTAGAAATCCGTGGAGCAGGAAATTTATTAGGAGCCAGTCAACACGGACATATGGAAGCAGTTGGTTATGACCTCTATTGCAAGATGCTGACAGAAGCGATTCGAGTTCTAAAAGGAGAGAGTTATCAGGAAGGATTTGAAACGGTTCTGGATGTTAATGTAAATGCCTTTATTCCGAGTAGTTATATTCCAAATGAATATCAAAAACTCGATATCTATAAGAGAATTGCTGGAATCGAAAATCGCGAGGACGAAAGCGATATGATTGATGAATTAGTGGATCGATTTGGAGATTTGCCACAGAGTGTGGAAACGCTGTTGCGAATTGCACGTCTAAAGGGAGTTGCACATAGCTGCTTTTTGACAGAAATCGTCGAAAAAAATCAGCTTCTTCGATTTGGAATTTATCAGAATGCACCCATTCGTACAGAAGCGATTCCGGAATTTGTGAACCAGTTCCAGGGAGCAATGGGATTCAATGCTGTAACGAAACCACCTACTCTGACTTATCGAAGGGATTTGAATGCAAAGACGCAAAAAGAAGACGTATTGGATTTGATCGAGCGAATTCTTGAATTAGTGAAGGAACAGATTATTATTACAGAAGAAGAAAAATAAGAAGAAATTGTGAAAATCGTCGAAAATAATTGTGCTTAGCGCCAAAAAGCTCTATAATGATTCGATGTGATACTATTTGCCAGGAGGAAAGAAAATGAAAAAAGGGTTTGCACTTGTACTTGCTTGTACACTTGCTGTATCTGCATTTGCAACAGGATGTGGGAATGAAAAAGTATCTTATAATCAGATGGGGACTTTTGATGGGAAAAAGGTAGACTATAATTTGGTGAAATTTATGGCTAGCTATGAGCAGGCAAAGACAGAGAAAGATTACAGAGAAACTCTGGGAGAAGATATGTGGAGCGTGGATTACGAGCAGGACGGTACTACATTATTAGATGATACAAAAGATGATATTATCGATACGTTACATTCTATGCTTGTAATGGAAAAATATGCAAAAGACAGTAACGTAGAACTGACAGATGTAGAAAAGAAAAAAATCACAATTGCCGCTAAGGAATTTATTGAAAACAATAAGAAAGAAACCTTAGAAAAAATGGCTGCAAGCCAGTCCGTGGTAGAACGTTATCTACAACTTTATACGATTTATTATAAAATGTATGAGAAAATCGCTGAAGGCGCTGATCAGAATATAAAAGCAGAAGATATAAATCAAAAGACAATCAGCTATGTGGAATTTAGCTATTACACTGGAAAGACAAAGTCTGACGGAACAAAGGAAAAACTTTCTGAAAAAGATATTGCTATGTTAAATACCAAAGCAAAGGATATTCGTGAAAAAGCGATTCAGGATTTTGATGCTGCGATGAGTGAAGCGAAAGTAGAAGTGCAAACAGTGTCTTATGGTCATTCCGTTTCAGATATCGCTGGATTAGAAGATGCATTGGTAAGATCCGCAGAAAGACTGTCCGCGAAGGGAGATGTATCAGAAGTCGTAAAAGGCGAAGATGCATATTATATCGTGCGATTAGATAAACTTCAGGATGATGAAGCAACAGCGAAGAAAAAAGAAGAAGTCATTAAAGAAAGAAAAGAAACAGCTTTCCAGACAAAGTACGAAGAACTGTCTGCAAAGAGTGAATTTAAAGTAGATTCAAAAGCATGGGCATCCATTACATTTGAAGATCCAATAACCGTTGAAGATTAGGGATTTTACAAATTGGATATTTGTG
>JAGOGN010000041.1:0-5701 GCA_017996675.1 Lachnospiraceae bacterium
TACTGCAGCAAGAACACCAATGATCATAGATACTCTACCGCCTTGCCATACTCTTGCAAACAAATCTCTTCCTAATGAATCCGTTCCAAACCAATGTGCTGCACTCGGCCCCTGATTGACTACTCTATTATCTAAGTATGCATAATGATACCCACTAATTTTAGGGCCAAAAATCACCATAAATCCTAATATAATTAATAAAAACAATGCCATTACCGCAATTTTATTTTCTTTTAATCTCCTCCAGGCATCTTTCCAATATCCTACCCGGGGTCTTGCTAAAGACTCATCCTTTGAATCTGAAACTCCAAGGATACGAAACTGATCTGGAGTCAGTCTTTGCAAGGTGCCACTCATTTTATTCTCCTGCATGTTTCTCCTCCTACCTAATTCGAATTCTTGGATCTAAAATGCAATATGCAATATCAATCATCAACTGTGATATTACAAAAATCGCTGCTGCAAAAATCGTTGTTCCAATAATCATAGTGAAATCTCTATCATTAATAGAACTGATATAATAAAATCCAAGACCTGGTATCCCAAATATTTTTTCAGTAATAAATGCACCTGTAAAAATTCCGCCAATTTGTCCTCCTAATATAGTCAGGCATGGCAAAAAAGAATTTCTCATAACATGATCTTTTACCACATGGAATTCATTTACTCCTTTTGCCTGAGCAGTTAAAACATAATCCTGACCCATGACATCAATCATTTCTGATTTCACATATCTTGCATAAGTTGCAATCGTGCCAAAACACATAACAATAACCGGCAAGATTACATGTTTCGGTTCTCCCCATCCAGTCGTTGGAAGAAGCTGAAATTTTACGGTTAATAAAAACTGCAATACTGCAGCCATAACAAATACTGGAATTGTAATACCAATAATTGCCAAAACCATAACCAGATAATCGGGCCACTTATTTTTATTTAGTGCGGCAATAATTCCTAATCCCACACCAATGACAAGACCAAAAAGCAACGCTAGTCCTCCTGGAATTGCTGACACCTTTGAGTTTTGTGAAATTGTTTCAGAAACACTTCTACCTGGATAGCGAAGTGATTCTCCTAAATCTCCTTTAGTTATCAAATTCTTCATAAAAATGAGATACTGTTCCCCTTTTGATTTATCCAGACCATATTTCGCATAATAATTTTCTCTTGTCTGCTCCGGTAAATTTTTTGCCATATACGCTAATGGATCACCTGGAATACTGTGCATTAAAAAAAATGTTGCACTGGTTATAATGAACAACGTCAAGAACATATAGCCAATACGTTTGATAATATATTTTCGCATTTTTTCTCTCCTATCGTAAAGGGACCACCGTCAATTGTCGGTGGTCCCTTACAGTTTGACATGATACTATCTGCCGCTTGTATATACTTTTTTCAATCCCATTGTTGTGAAGGATAAGGTTGAAGTATTTTTAATATAGCTATATCGGAATGCGTGAGATGTCTCATTTACAACCGGACAAAGTGCACAGCCACCGTTAAATAATAATTCTTCTGCTTTTTTATACATTTCAACACGTTTGGATTCATTCATTTCTATACTTGCATTTGCAATCAGTTCATCATACTCTTTGTTTTCCCAGAATGTTGGAATGGCACCTGCTTTAGACTGCATCAGCCCTAACATAGAAATTGGATCATTATAATCAATTCCCCAAACCATATATCCCATCTGGTAATCTCCACTGTTTGTTTTTGACTGGAATGTTCCCCATTCATTGGCATCTAATTTGATGTTCACTCCAAGAGTTTTATTGTATTCTTGCTGGAAATATTCACCAAAGTTTCTCAACCACTGGTTTGTACCACCCATTGAGAATTTAACAGTTACTTTAGATGGATCGCTTCCAAGGCCAAGTTCTTCCATACCTTTTAACAACAATTTCTTAGCATCTTCTTCTTTCGACATGGTCTTTAGTGGTTCTTTTACCTGTTTACGATAATCTCCCTGTTCTCCAGTAGAAACACCCTGTGGCACCCATGAATAGGAAGGAATCATGGTGTCGAAGAAAATCGTTTTTGCAACATCTTTACGATCAATTGCAATTGAAAATGCTTTTCTAATATTCTCATTTTTGAAAAACGCATCTTTTGTATTAAAGAAGAAAAAGCGAATACTTGGTACTACAGACTCTGTATAAACAACATTATCTTTACTCTTGAATTTTTCAATCCACTCTGGTGTTCCAGAACTACAGCTATCCAAGGAACCATTCTCAAAAGAATTAAATGTTGCAATTTCATCTGTAATGATTTTCCAGTTGATTGCTGTTAAATATACATTTTTTTGATCCCAATATTCTTTACTTTTCTCCAGAAGCATTTCCGAATTATGAGTCCATTTTTTGATTTTAAATGGACCATTTCCGATTACTTTTTCAGGTTCTGCACCATAGGCTTCTCCATATTTTTCAACATAGTCTTTACGAATTGGTAACATCGCTCTAGTATCTGTTAATGACAAAAAGTATGGAGTCGGATTTTCCAAAGTAATTTCCAGTGTTTTCTTATCAATTACTTTAATTCCAAGATCCGAAACTGCCTTTTCTCCACTGTTAACAGCTACGCCATTTTTAATACAGGTAATCAGATACGCATTTGGTGAACCAGTTTTCTGATCCAAGGTATACTGAATTCCATATGCATAATCCTCTGCTGTTACTTCTTTTCCATCTGCCCACTTATTATCTCTTAACTTAAATGTCCAGACTGTTCCATCTTCATTGGATTCCCAACTCTCTGCTGCTGCACCAATACGTACATTCTTGCCTTTTTGTTCATCCATACGTGTGAGTGGTTCCATGATATTTAGTAAGACCCCATTACCATAACCATCATTACCCTTTGCACTATCCAGTGTAGATGGATCTGAAGACATGAATCCATTATAAAATTGTTTCGTGTCCAGCTTATTTCCGTCTACTTCGATCTGTCCTTTTCCTGACCCAGATTGTTCTTCTTTGCTTCCACATGCTACCAGTGAAAGAACCATTGCTCCTGCTAACATGAGAGCAACCATTTTCTTCTTCATCTTAAGTACCTCCCTGCAAAACTATTTGTTTACTTTAGTTTGATAAAGTGATTATAGCATTTACTAAAAATAATGCCATAAAAAACAAAAAAAAATGCGGCTATACTGTATTTTTGTCAGTATTGCACATTTTTTATAGTGTTTACAAAGCTAAATATAGTTTTCTCCTATACATTATATCCAAATCATTGGTTTCATCAATTCTTAAACAAGGCTTCAAAATCTTCCATCCGTTCTGTCGATGAACCCTTTTCTTTCTTCTTAATCTTCAATGCAGATGACAAAATATTTAATAATGCCATTGGTGCAGATAAGGAATTCAGAAACATTCTAGTTACGCTTGGAGCAATTAAATGGTAATTACTAAAACGAATTTGCTCATTTTCTGTGGAATCTGTAATTAAAATTACTTTCGTTCCATTTGCCTTTGCATATTCCATTAATTTATTTGTCATAAAATAATAGTCTGGAAACGAAAATACAATTAACAATCCAGTACCATCAAAGTTTGGAAGTGCAGAATAAACGCTGTCATTCAATTCAGAATTAATCGCCATTCCAGAAATATCCATTTCTGCCAGATGTGTAGCCAGATACTCTGCCATCAGGTAAGAAACTCCTCGTCCGCACAAAACAACTTTCTTATAATTTAAAATAACTTCAGCAACACGGTAAATCTCTCTCACGTCAACCAGTCGAACAAATTCTTTCATTAAGACCTGTTCTTCGTCAACAATATCCTTTAATAACTGTTCCTTATCACTGAGTTCATAGGAAGGAACGTCTCCAGCAATATATTCACTATTTTCATGAAGTTCCTGCTTAATCCCTTCACTAATCATCTTTCTGCATTCATATTTTAATTCATTAAAATTATCATAGCCTAAAGACTGGCATGTATTTAAGATTGTAATTTCCGTCACACCAATTTGCTGACTCATTTCCTTTAATGTTATAAATGACATCATTTCAATGTGTTCACGTATAAAATCAGCAACTGATTTTTGTTTTTTGGTAAGCCCCTGGTAGTATTCGTCTATCCGTTTCTTAATGTTCATTTTTCCCTCCACTTTTCCCCTATACTATAATAGTATACACGAATAGGGCGAAAAAACATAGTATTTATTGTGTTTTTCGAATTCCAAAACAAATAAAGGAATAGATATCTTTTTTGCACTTTTTAACTGTTCTCCTAATAAATGAGGAGTAATCATTTCTAGTTGACTAGATAATCGTACGGACAAACTAGTCAGCGCCTGTGTGGTAATATCTAGATAAATCTTCTTTCTTCACCTTATGCTCCTCCTGTTAATGCAGTAATCTTTCATATAGTTCCACAAGCTGATTCGTATCAAAAATGCGAGGAACTGGGTACAGCGGATTTGCCTCTTTTTGGGCATGATTTGCAAGCACCATAATATCCTCTTTTTGAAGATCATCCATCTTTTCTGGTATTTCCATCTTAGAATTGAGCTCTTTGATTTTTCGAATCAAGATCAATGCATTTTCTTTTGGGGTCTGATCAATGCTACCAGCTCCTATCTCAATTGCAAGCTCGCTTAAAGACTCATAAACCGATTCTCCATACGCTTCAAGCACAATCGGCAAAATCACCGCATTCGCCAGTCCATGTGCCGTATTATAATAAGCTCCAAGGCTATGCGCAATTGCATGAACATACCCTACATAGGCCCTAGTAAACGCAACTCCAGCATAATAAGAAGCCTTTTGCATTTGCCCACGCTCGTGCATGTTCGCTCCATCTTCATATGCCAGTAATAAATGATCGAAAATAAGCTTTGTAGCCTGTAATGCCATAGCTTTCGTTTCTTTTGTATTACTTCGTCCAATATAAGCCTCGATTGCATGGGTAAGCGCATCCATCCCTGTTGTTGCAGTAATAGCCGGTGGTAAGTTCTTTGTTACAATCGGATCGAGCACAGCTACATGTGGAATTAATGCCACATCGCTAATCGCATATTTCTCACGTTTGATTGGATCACTGATGACTGCTGCAATTGTGGTTTCACTTCCTGTACCTGCTGTGGTTGGGATTGCTACTAAATAAGGAATCTTTCTTCGAACCTTTAAAACACCTTTCAGTTGGGAAACTGTTTTCTTCGGTCTTGCAACCCTTGCTGCAACCGCTTTTCCACAGTCCATTGGAGATCCTCCTCCGAAAACAATAATTCCGTCGCAGGATTTCACCCAATATAAACTAAGTGCTTCCTCCACATTCGCTACTGTTGGATTTGAAACTGTACTCGAATATACCTCAAAATGAATATCATTTTGGGATAAAGATTTTTCGAATGGTCCTAACATGCCTGAGGCATAAATGTGTGGTCCGGTAACAATCAGTGGATGTTTCCATCCTCTTTCTATCAATAGTGGCGCTAGATTTTCTAAACAACCTTCCCCTTCTATTAATTCCGGTTTTCTCCATGGTAAGAGATAAGAAACCATTCGAAAAATAAATTGAACCACTCTGCAGTATATTCGATACATCACAACACCTCTCATCCCTAAAGAAGTACCTTCTTTTACTGGATAGGCAACTTCCGATCCATGCTGAAAAAGTATGGAGCAACACCCATAATAAAAAATCCAGCGATTCCAGCAATTATTGCAATTATAACAAAATTC
>JAGOGN010000041.1:5801-11170 GCA_017996675.1 Lachnospiraceae bacterium
TCATCCCTAAAGAAGTACCTTCTTTTACTGGATAGGCAACTTCCGATCCATGCTGAAAAAGTATGGAGCAACACCCATAATAAAAAATCCAGCGATTCCAGCAATTATTGCAATTATAACAAAATTCGCTACAAAGGTAAATCCTAAATACGCAGGAATCAACAAGATGATAGACATCACCAAAAAAGGAATCTTTTTTCCAACGTGATCCGATAGAATTGGTAAAATAACCGCTCCAAGAACACCCGCTACTACGAAAATCGCTCCTACAATTCCTGATTCAAAGGAAGTAATGCCTCTTGGGAGTAAAATCATTTCTAAAAGTGTCAAAATCGTGTTAAAAATCCCGATTGATATAAAGCACACAATTAAAACAGACAAGTAAGCCTTATTTTTGAACATACAAGAAAGTCCTTTCAAACTCATATCTTCTTGCTCGCAAATGTCAATTTGTCAAATGTACTAAATTTTTCAGACAGTTTTTTAATTATTCGATAGTTTCCGGCCAACAACAAAATATCCTGGAAAGATTAATCTTTCCAGGATATTAATTTCTAGTATTTATTTATTTTTGAACTGTATGAATGATTTGATTGATTTTTTTCTCATTAAAAGCGAATAAGACTGCTCCGCCACAAAAACAAAAGCATGCCGCTACAATCGCTGCGATTCGATAACCAAGTCCGTTCGTACCAATCGTTGCAATGGCCGTAAACATTAACATCGAAACGCTCTGTCCCAATTTAAATGCAAAGGTTCTTGCTGCATAAAACATTCCTTCTCTATTTTCGCCAGTCGTAATTGCATCACTTTGCGATACATCTGCAACCATTGCCTGTGGTAAGATTCCAAATATCGCCATTGGCAAAGCTGCCACGATAGCCAGAATATAACCCTGAATGGTTGGGTCAATTGGAATTTGTTTTCCTAAAAATGCGGTGTATGCATAAGCTAACGCAAATCCAATAAATGCAACAATTACTAATTTTTTCTTTCCAAATTTTTTAACTGCAAGGTTAATTGGTAAATAGAATACTAAGGACATTGCTGTCATAAGTGCGAAATAAATAAAGGACATATTTTCTGGAAGTTTTAGCAAAGAAGTCACGAAAAATGGCAAACCAGTCTGAAACATGGTTAAACCTATCCAGTAAAGAATATCCGATCCTACAAAAATACGGAAATCTTTATTACGGAAAGTTTTCATCAGAGACGAAAGTGCTGTTCCTTCTGCAGGTTTAGAATCCACGTAATCTTTTTCTTTGATTGTCAGTACCGGTACCATCATACAACCAAATGCAACAATAGCAAATAATCCAATTGTCGTACGAATTGCATTCACTCTTCCCATTGATGGTTCCAAAACTCCCCAAACCATGGATGCTGAATACGCAAGTGCAGTTCCCACAATGAAAGTTAAGGAAATTACAGTAGAAATTGTCATACGATCTTTTTGTGTCTTTCCTAATTCAGGAATCAGCGCTGTATATGGTGTGCAATAAGCGGTAATCGCCAGATAATAACATAATATAAAAATCAAAAGCCAGATTGCATTCACCCAGCTCGTTCTCTGAACTGGAGCAAAGAATATGCCAAATGTTGCTAATGCTAACGGAAGTGCTGACATTCTAAGAAATGGAATTCGTCGTCCCGATTTCGATTTACATCGATCCGATTTGGATGCGATCCAAGGATCTGTAAATGCGTCAAATAATCTTCCAATTGCTGTAATTGCTCCTATAATGGTGATAATTCCTAAGACCACTCTTCCTTGAGGAATGTAAATAATCTGACCTGCTTTTTGTGCTGCAAGATCCGGTTGATAAAAATAAACCAACCAAGTTGCAATTAACCCCGAAAGTAACGACCACCCAAACTGTCCAATTCCAAATAACCAAATCTTACCAATTGTAATTTTTTTCATTGTAAACCTCCGCAATATATTATTTTTGTTGTTGCATTGCTAATTCAATTACTTTATACGCGCCATCATAAATACCCATTTTTTTATTTCGAACAATGTTTTTGCACATATCCTGAATCATTCCTCGGTCTTCGTTTAAAAGTTGAAGCATCTGAATGCATTCTTCCAACTTTTCCAGTTCAATTGTTCCATCACCGATTTCTGCCGAATGAATAGCACCCCACTTTTCATGTCCGCCCACTCGATGTATAAATAGCTTTGGAATCGGATAAAATGAAAGCTCGCTTGGCTTTGTAACAAGGATATCTGCTCCTCGCATCAGTAAATTCGTTCCGTAAACAGCTTCAAAAATATTGTTATGATAAAATCCAACAATACCACCATTTACAAAGGAACCATCTAATAATCGATTTGCGAAATCCTTCGTTTGGTCCCATGCATCATCCATGAATACTGCCTGATTGGAAAATCCTGCAATCTCGTTACAAAATTCTTCCCATATCTGACGGTAATCACCAACATTGATAAGCAACAAAATCTTTCCTTCTTGTACAGGCTTCATTAGTGATTGAATCATTCCTCGAAACAACTCCCGTTGTGCTCCTGCTCCACCAACTGTTAATAGAATACGTAATGGTTCCTTCTTTTCCATTCTAATCATACGATTCTTACAATCTTCTTCCAGATTACAGACCATTTCATGATCAACATAATGACCCGTATAACAAATGTCTTTCGCATCCATTGGATTTGAAATCTTTTTTTGCATTCCATGTAACGTACGGTATCCATAGTAGGAAGAATGGGTCTGAACCGTATGAATACTACCCTCAGATAAGTGGAGTGCCATTGGCCAGTTATCTGGTATCGCATTCACCACTCGCTTCATTCCTCCATGAATCGCAGCCTGTGCTGGCCAGACATGTGTTGCAACAAATGGCATCTCTTTACTAATATGCTCAAATAATGGAGCCATCAACTCCGCATTTTTTTGGTCTGTTGCATTATAGCTTAATTTACGAAAACCTTCATAATTCATAGGCTCCCAAAAAAATCGATTGAAAAGTTTACTTTTGGACGATATTCTAGATCCCTTTGAATACAATTCATTCTGATATTGAATCAGCTGACCTCCAACTGTCTGATCGTAGGAGGCAAGGTCCATCCAGTATGGTGTATAGCCCATTGCGTGAGCAGCCGATGCAATTGCAATGGAAATACGATAGTGTCCAAATCCCATACGAATATTTCCAATGATGATTCCCTTTTCATCTTGCACCACTTTTTGTCCTGTACGATCGACTTTCAAATCTCGAACCCCTAACGACTCATACAGACATTCATTTTGTGGTGTTTGGAAAAAAAGTTCATCTGACGTAGACTTTTGAAATTTTTTTCGAAATTTCACTTTATTTTTTTCCGCTTTCTTTACAACACCATCAGGCAACGCATTTCCAAAAATTATTTTCGTTCTGTCCATCCTGCATCCTCCCTGTCTCCTACAACTAACCCATCCATGATAATGGATATGGTCTCTTTCAGCGCTACTTCATAGGATATCTGATTGGCAATCAAAAATTCGCCATCCAGCAATTTTTCAAAAACCTCACATAGCAATGCTTTTAATACGACCATATTTTTCTTCTTAATTACACCTGCATTCATACCTTCTTCAAGCAATACAATGGTCCGATCCCAGTCATTATTAATATTACGAATAATTTTTTCGTAAAGTCCTGGAAATAAATGTCTGATTTCAGCAACTCTTCGATAATCCAGGCGATCGGAATAGGATGGAACGATTCCAAAGAGATGTTCGATTTTTTCCAGTAAACTCATTTGATCATTTTCGAATATTTTTCGTTGTTGATTTTTGACATCTGCAAACGTATGATCCACCACCAGCTCAAATAATTCTTTTTTCGAAGAGACGACTTCGTAGATCGTTCGTTTACTCATTCCCAGTCTTCTAGACAGACTATCCATGGTAAACCGAATCCCTACATCTTTAAATTCTTCGATTGCTCCACCAATAATACGCTCTACAATTTCTTCCTGCATGATTCCTCCTTTTGAAACTCAGAAAACTATAATCGTTTATTTAGTTTTATTGTAGCAAAAAAAAGTCATTTCGTCTATGACAATATTTTTTTTGGTCCTCCACCGATAGAAACTGGATAAAAGTCTGCTTTTAAGTTGCATTCTTTCTCATAAACAGTTTCGATTTTATGAATAAAAGAGCCCACACAATCTTTTTGAACCAGATGTATCGTACAACCGCCAAATCCTGCGCCTGTCATTCTTGCTCCAATTACGCCTGTCTGTTTCCACGCAGTCTCTACTAAGGTATCTAATTCTTTGCCCGTTACTTCATAATGATCACGTAGTGATTCATGAGATTCATTCATCAAGCGACCAAATTTTAATAAATCCCCTTTTTGCAATGCTTCATAAGCATCAATCGTTCTTTGATTTTCTGTGATGACATGAAATGCACGACGTCTTAATACTGGATCTTGAATTAAATCTTGTAACTCATAAAAGTCTTCTACTGTAAGTTCGCACAAAGACTCAATTACGTTTTTCTTTGACAGTAATCGGCGTGCTTCTTCACACTCCAACCTTCTTTGATTATAGGCGGAATCCCCTAATGTTCTCTTTTTGTTCGATTGCACAATCATCAGTTGATAGTCACCTAAAATAATTGGCGCATATTTAACTTCCATCGTCTGCGTCTTCAAATAGATTCCATGATCTTTCTTTCCCATGCTAATTGCAAACTGATCCATAATTCCACATTGAACATGCATAAAATCATTTTCTGCTTTTTGCGCTAACAATGCAATTTTTTCATTGGAAAACGTCATTTGCTGCTCTGAAAGAAACATCATACAACTTAAAACCTCGATGGATGCGGATGAGGATAATCCTGATTGGTTTGGAAGCGTTCCATGATAATAAATATCAAAGCCCTCTTCAAAAGATACGCCTTCTAGTTGCAATACCCACATAATGCTTTTTACATAATTCGCCCATTGATCCTCTTGTGCATATTCAACCTTAGAAAGAGCAACTTCACGTATGCCTACTTCCGAAAAATTAGAAGAAAAAAGTCTCATATATCCCCTCTGATTCCTTGCAATAACTGCATAGGTACCTAACGTAATAGCACAAGGAAACACCGCACCACCATTGTAGTCCGTATGCTCTCCAATTAAATTTACACGACCTGGTGCGAAATAAACCTCCGCCGATTGCGTATTCTGAAATATTTCACGAAATGAACGTTTAAGGTTTACTAAAAATAAATCCTGTTCTACCACTTTGACCTCCTCTTAGTTGATTATTCCATGTTTGAAAAATAGGTTTTCAATTTTTCCTGAATCTCTTTTGATTTTAATACTCTGCCCTGGCATAAAATATGTCCATCTACCATTAAGGTAGG
>JAGOGN010000204.1 GCA_017996675.1 Lachnospiraceae bacterium
TTAGAGGGAGGACACAAATGATTATAAATTTGCAAAATATAGATAAGGATTATCAGCAGGAGGGCCTTGTCATCCCAGTATTAAAAAATATATCTCTTCAGGTTGAAGAAGGCGAATATCTTGCAATTATGGGACCGTCAGGGTCAGGGAAAAGTACGTTGATGAATATTATGGGCTGTCTGGATAAACCTACCAGAGGTATCTATGAGTTTGAAGGACAAGATATTTCAAAATGCAGCGAAAAAAAGTTGGCGGACTTACGATTAAGTAGGATCGGGTTTGTATTTCAAAATTTTCAATTGATGCCAAGAGAAACGGCGTTGGAAAATGTACAATTGCCGTTATCCTATACAGGAATCAAGAAGCAGCTTCGTAAAGAAATGGCATATATGAATCTGGAACGGGTAGGTCTTTTAGATCGAGCTACGTTTCGGCCAACGCAACTTTCAGGTGGACAAAAACAAAGAGTTGCAATTGCACGTGCCTTGGTCAATCAGCCTAAAATTATATTCGCAGATGAGCCAACAGGTGCCTTGGATTCAAAATCAGGGGAAATGATTATGGAATTATTTCAACGCCTAAATAAGGAGGGTGTTACGATTGTCATGATTACCCATGATCAAACGGTAGCATCTTATGCGAAACGAGTGATGCATATTATTGACGGAGAGCTTTCTATGGGGGGAAGAGTGACAAAAGATGAATAAAAAGAAGTGGATCAGATGTCTCATGATTCCGGTATGTTTATTGATCGTAGCGGCAATTGTGGTAGGAATCTTTTATTTTCGTAAAGAAAAAAGGCGAATTGAGGTTCAATTGGTAGCGCAGCTGAACTGGTATGGTGATCAAAATGGAGTAACAGGTTCAGGAAATATTATCAGTGACGGAAGTCAATCCGTATTTCTCTCAAAAGACAATCCAATCGGAGAGGTATACGTACAAAAGGGTCAGCAAGTTTCTATTGGAGATCCGTTACTGTCTTATGACATGACAAAAGCGAAAATACAATTGGAAATTAAAAAGCTAGAGATGGAAAAGATACAGTTTGAGCAGGCGATTGCACAAAAAGAATGGAAAGAATTATCAGAAATGAAGCCGCTTGAACAACAGAATAACGTGCCACCAAAAGAACCAGAACCAGACCCAGAATCAGAATCAGAAGATCCTGTCAAAACGAATCCAGATTTAACAAAACCGGATACAACGAACGATGGTTATACAAAAGAGGAACTTCAAAAGAAGCAATTCGAAAAGAAGAAGCAACTACAGGATTTGGATTTAAAATTAAGAATGGCTAAATTGGAAATCCAGTCTTTAATGGAAGCTGCTTCTGAAGGAATCATAAAATCACAAATCAATGGTGTTGTAAAATCCGTTCAGACAGAAGAAGGGAAAAATGTAGAAAATGAACCCTATCTTTTTTTAACACAGTCAGAAGGATTGTATTTATATGGAACTGTAAGTGAATTGCAATTGGAAAATATGAAAGTGGGGCAAACGGTTTCGGGAAACTCTTGGGAAAGTGGGACATCATTTTTGGCAACCATAGAGGAAATTGAGTCATTTCCAGTTGCAGGTGCAGGTGATATGGATAACCAGGCTGTCTCTTATTATGGTTTCAAAGCATACATTGAAGATACGACTAATTTAAAAGTAGGAGAAGGTGTAGAGTATGTAATGGCATCTGATGGTATGGAAGGTGCACAACTGATTACACTTCCAAAAGCTTATGTTAGAGAATTAGATGGACAGTATTATGTTTTGAAAGAGGGGAAAGATCACCGGATTCATAAGCAAATTGTAGAAATAGGAAAAGTCGTTTATGGAACAGCATATGAGATTATAGATGGCATAACAGCGGATGAATATATTGCGTTTCCTTATGGGAAGAATGCAGTCATAAATACCCGCGTAAAACGAGTAAAATAGTGGGGGGAAAAGTATGTTTGAAAATATTAGGCTATCCTTTCGTGGAATCTGGTCTCATAAAATGCGTTCGTTTTTGACAATGCTAGGGATTATTATTGGAATAGCTTCCATAATATCCATTGTTTCCACCATAAAAGGTACCAATGAACAGATTAAACAAAACCTGATTGGTTCTGGAAATAACACCGTTCGAATCGAACTGCAAAGGGAAGATTACATTTTTGATTTGAATCAGGAATATGTTCCCGATTTATCAGTTGTATCACAACAGACAATGGATTCGATTAAAGAGGTAGATCAGGTAGTAAATGCAACAAAATATTTACAAGGAATGGCTGATGAAGGTGTCTTCTACAAAAGCAACAGTTTGTCAGGGGGGCAAGTCCTAGGAATTGATGAATCGTATTTTTCTACAGCGGGGTTGATCATGAAAAGGGGACATACCTTTTCGCAAAAAGATTATGCGAATCGAAAAAAGGTAGTTGTGTTGGATAAGAATGCAGTAGATACGCTTTTTTCAGGAATAAATCCAGTAGGAAAAGTAGTTGAAATTAAGAAAGAGCCTTTTTTAGTAATTGGAGTTGTTACGGAGTTACACCCCTTCGAACCAGTGATACAAACAATGGAAGATTATGAAACATTTTCACAGGAGTCTGGGGGAAAAATTTATGTACCATATTCTGTTTGGCCAGAGATTTTTTCCTATGATAATCCAGAGCATGTTTTAATTCAAGTAACTGGTACAGATGCAATGACTGTAGCAGGGAAAGAAACTACGAAAATATTAAATGAAAATTTTATCCGTGAAGATCAGTCGCTCCAATACAAGGCTGTTGATTTACTGGAGCAAGCAAAAAAAATACAGTCATTAAGCCAGTCAACAAATGGGATGCTTTTGTGGATTGCGGGGATCTCACTTCTAGTTGGAGGAATTGGCGTAATGAACATTATGCTAGTTACCGTGACAGAGCGGACAAGAGAAATTGGTTTGAAAAAAGCAATTGGTGCGAAAAAGGGCACAATTTTATTTCAGTTTTTGACGGAGGCAGCAGTTCTTACAAGTATTGGCGGATTATTAGGTGTAATATTTGGAATAGGTCTTTCTAAGGGTATCTCTATCTTAATGGATACGCCTGTTGCAATTAGTATTCCAGCTTCAGTTGGAGCAGTTCTTTTTTCCATGTTAGTAGGTATTATTTTTGGAATATTGCCATCAAAGAAGGCAGCAGATTTAGATCCAATTGAAGCATTGAGAACCGAATAAAAAAACAGCGAAAGCTGTTTTTTTATTACAGAAAAAAGGGAAACGGTTGACAGTAGGGAGAAAAATTGCTATTCTTTTTAAAAGATATCCGTCTAAATACAAACATTTCGTGTATTGTATAACATATAAACTACCGGGAGGTGCTTTGATGAGGAATTGGAAACTTAGAAATAAAATGATGTTTCTTTTTTTCTTATGTTTTCTCGTTATGTTGTTTAGTATAGGTCTAAATACAG
>JAGOGN010000205.1 GCA_017996675.1 Lachnospiraceae bacterium
AAATGTGTTTATATATCAAGAATGTAATAATTACGTTAATCAAACCCTTAACCATGGTAAAAGGTAAATTAAAAATCAACAACGCCTGAAACAACGAATCTGTTCCTGGGAAAATTGCCTGATAAGCAGATAAAATTGCTTCAATCGGCATAAACTTCATATAAACAGGATAGACAATAAAATAATTCAATGGCAGACTCATAGCAGCCATGAAAACCGCTCCAATCAAAGATCCAACCAAGGCACCTTTTCTTGTTTTTTTCATTTTATAAATTATTCCAGCAGGAATAACGAAACAAAAGCCTAACAAACAATTTGATAATTCTCCGACCCCACCAGAATTGGATGTTAAAAGGTGTAGTAGATTTTTAATCAGACAGATTGCTGCTCCGCTGACTGGGCCTAATGAAAATGCACCAATGAGTGCAGGCAGCTCAGAAAAATCCATTTTAATAAATGGTGGCATAAATGGTACCGAAAACTCAAAAAACATTAATATAAATGCAATCGCGGCAAGCATTCCTGTAATAGTCATTGTACGAACATTTACTCTTCTCTTTTTCAAAATAATTCTCCTTATCTCATAGTTAACTGGATTCTCTTTTTTTGTAAATCTACGCTCATAACTGATACATCTACAACATCTCCCACACTTAATACTTCCAGCGGATGTTTAATAAATCGGTCACAAATCTGAGATATATGTACCAGTCCATCCTGATGTACCCCAATATCTACAAAAACTCCAAAATCAATTACATTTCGAACTGTTCCTTTCAGCTTCATCCCAGGCTGCAAATCCTTCATATCCAAAACATCGGTGCGAAGAATCGGTTTTGGCATTTCATCTCTTGGATCTCTTGATGGTTTCTCTAACTCTTTCACGATATCTCTTAATGTTAATTCTCCAACTTGTAATTTCTCAGCCATCGCCTTATAGTCAACAATTTTGGAGGATAATCCCTTTAATCCAGTAGTTACCAGATCCGACAACTGATATCCTAGTTCTTTCAGTAATTCCTGTGCAACATGATAGCTTTCTGGATGCACACTCGTTTGATCTAATGGATAGTCTCCTTGGGTAATTCTCATAAATCCAGCACATTGCTCAAACGCTTTTGGTCCAAGCTTTGCCACTTTCAATAATTGCTTACGATTTGAAAAACGACCATTTTCTTCTCTAAAAGCTACAATATTTTTGGCAATTGGCTTTGATATTCCAGAAATATATTCCAGTAACGATGCAGATGCGGTATTTAAATCAACGCCAACCTTATTTACACAATCTTCAACCACTCCAGTCAACGTATCCGACAACCGTTTCTGATCCATATCATGCTGATATTGTCCCACTCCAATAGCCTTTGGATCAATCTTAACTAACTCCGCAAGTGGATCTTGCAATCTTCTTGCTATGGAAGCAGCACTTCTTTGTCCAACGTCAAAATTCGGAAATTCTTCCGTTGCCAATTTACTAGCAGAATAAACAGAAGCTCCCGCTTCATTAACAATTACATATTGTATAGGAAGATTTAATTCTTTAATCAAATCAACAATAATCAATTCTGATTCCCTTGAAGCAGTACCATTTCCTACTGAAATTAACTGAATCTGGTATTTTTGAATGAGCTTCTTTAATACCGCTTTTGACTCCTCGACTTTATTTTGTGGAGCAGTTGGATAAATCACTGTCGTGTCTAAAACTTTGCCGGTGGCATCCACAACTGCAAGCTTGCAGCCCGTTCGAAACGCCGGATCCCATCCTAAAACCACGCAATTTGCAATTGGTGGCTGCATCAGGATTTGCTCCAAATTCTTTCCAAAAACTTTGATTGCGCCATCCTGTGCCTGGTCTGTCAATCCATTTCGTACTTCTCGTTCAATTGCAGGATAGATCAGTCTTTGAAAGCTGTCCCTAATTGTATCTTTTAAGATTGTTTCCGTATCAGAATTCGTTTTCGTAATAATCTTCTTTTCCAGATAGCCATACACCGGCTCCTCTTCAACGGCAACCTTAACCATAAGAATCTTCTCTTTTTCTCCACGATTAATAGCTAGAATTCGATGACCAGCCAATTTGCTTACTGGTTCCTGAAAATCGTAGTACATTTCATAGACCGATTCTTGTTCCTTGTCCTTGGCAGTAGCAAAAAGTATTCCACTACGCATCGTATACTCTCTAATATAAGTACGATACTGTGCTTCATCGGCTATTTGCTCTGCGATAATATCCATCGCTCCAGCAATTGCATCTTCAATTGAAAGTACTTCTTTTTCTTCATTTAGGTACTTTTGTGCTTCCGTTAAAACAGGAGTTTGATTTTCCTGGGCCAAAATAAAATCTGCCAGGCCATCCAGTCCCTTTTCCTTGGCAATGGTTGCTCTGGTTCTTCTCTTTGGGCGATATGGACGATATAAATCATCCACAGCAACAAGCGTTTGAGCCTGCTGAATCTGTGCTTTTAACTCTTCCGTCAACTTTCCTTGTTCTTCAATTGTAGCTAATACCTGATTCTTCTTCTCCTCTAAATTACGAAGATAAATCAGGCGCTCATATAATCCTCTCAGCACCTCATCATTGAGTGATCCAGTTACTTCCTTTCGATATCGGGCTATAAATGGAATTGTATTTCCTTCATCTATTAATTGAATGGTAGCCTGAACCTGTTTTTTCTGAATCTGAAACTCACTTGCTAATATTTCATCTATTTGCATTTTTTTACCCTTTCGTCCTTGCTCATATACCTTTATTATAGTAGAAACACCCCCCGTATTCAAGAAAAATAGTAAACTTGTTTTTTATCTGTCAATCTGTTAAAATATGATGACGATAAAAAAATTTCATATAAGGAGGTTCCATTATGGACTATCAGCCAATACCAAAGCAGATGCAGGATCGCAACGCTACCATGAAAACCGCATCCTTTATTCTGGGTATTTTGGGCATTATTCTATCATGCTTTTATTTATTTGGCTTCCCTTGTTCTGCTACAGCAATTATACTTGGGCACCTTTCCAAAGGCGATTCTATGAAAGCAGAAGGAAAAGGTCGAACCGGAATGATTCTCGGTACCATTGGTCTTATTCTTTCCATTGTATTTTTAATTATGTTTACTGTATTTATAGTAAAAATGTTCCTTAACTCTCCAGAAATGATGGACGAATTTAAACAGCAGATGGATTTGTTACAATTGCAAAATCCTGGATCATTATAGGAGGATTATGTATATGAGAAAATCAAAAGAACTTAAACGAATTGCACGAGGTGTATTAAGCGGCAATTATGGATTATTTATACTAGCAATGATAGTGTCTTCCATGATTCCATCCGCACTTTTAATTCCATTTAACACCATGCTACTAAATGATGTGATTTATAAGCATATCAGTGTACAGACATTTG
>JAGOGN010000206.1 GCA_017996675.1 Lachnospiraceae bacterium
TAAAACTGGAACGTTAACAAAAGGGGATTTTAAAGTTGTGCAAATTCTTCCACAAGAAGGTTATCGTGAGGAAGAAGTATTAGAAGTTGCAGCATATGGTGAGGGGATGTCGAATCATCCAATTGCATTGTCTATACGGGAAGCATATGGAAAACCTTTAGCATTGGAACTGGTAGAGCAAATCAAAGAAATTCCTGGAATTGGAATATCGGGATTTTATCAAGGGCAGGAAATCCAAGTCGGAAATGTGCGATTATTAGAGGAAGGTCATACAGACCTTGATGGATCGACAGTTGAGTATACAACAGTGTATGTATTAAAAGAAAAGAAGCATATGGGTACCATTTATATTGCAGATGAGTTGAAACCAACTTCTAAACAAATGATCAAAGAATTAAAAGAACTGGGAATTAACCATACTGTTATGCTTACAGGAGACAGAGAACAGGTGGCACAGGTCGTTGGAAACAATCTGGGATTGGATCAGATTTTTGCAGAACTTTTGCCGCAGGATAAGCTAACTAAAACAGAAGAAATCCTAGCACAAAAAGGGGAGAAAGAGTCTGTCGCATTTGTAGGAGATGGAATGAACGATGCACCAGTTCTTGCCCGTGTTGATGTAGGAATTGCTATGGGAAGCTTAGGCTCTGATGCGGCAATTGAAGCAGCTGATGTAGTTTTGATGGACGACGATCCTATCAAAATAGGTACTGCAATCCGAATCTCCAGAAAGACCATGAAAATTGTGAAACAAAATATCATACTGGCTTTAGGAGTAAAGTTTTGTGTAATGATTCTGGGTGTGATTGGTGTCGCAAATATGTGGGAAGCAGTATTCGCAGATGTGGGCGTTTCCGTCCTTGCAATCATGAATGCCATGCGTACGTTGCGTTTTAGAAGATAATAGATTTGGAAAGATCGCTCTTTATAAAGGGCGGTCTTTTTTTTGGGGCGGAAATATGTTAGAATAACAAACAGAGCAAGCAGGAGAAAGAGGGATTCGTATGAATGTAATAAAAAACATAGTAAATTCCAATTGGTTTCGTTATTTATGCATCACTATTCTAGTGGCAGGAATCACGATACTGGTTGTGCACTTTATAGTTCCACCAGCCAAACCGGTATTAAATGCGGGAAAGGCTCAGGCAGCAGGAGCATCAAAAATGAATATGAAACTAGTTGCAATTGGAGATTCCCTAACAGAAGGAGTCGGAGATGATACGAACAAGGGTGGTTATGTTCCACTTTTAGCTTCTGGTTTAGATGATGTTTGCCATTTTCGTTCGATTGAATCCTTCAATTTTGGAAAAAGTGGAAATCGTACCACGCAGGTTACGGCTAGAATTAAGGAGTCCAAGGAGATTCAGGAAGGCCTAAAGAAGGCGGATGCAATTGTGATTACGATTGGAGCAAATGATTTATTAAAAGTGGCAAAGGATAATATTTTTAAAAATTTATCTGTTGAAACTTTTTCAAAGCCAAGGGAAGAATATATTGCAAACATTAAAACAATGTACCAGGAAATTCGAAAGTATAATCCCAATTGTCCAATTTACCAACTTGGCATTTACAATCCTTTTTATTATAATTTTAAAGAAGTTACAGAGTTACAGTCTATTATTGATTTATGGAATCAGACAACGTTGGAGTTCGTTGGACAGGAAAAAAATGCACATTTTGTGCCGATTAACGATCTGATTTATCAAGGAAATGGCGATGAAAAGCAAAGTCTGGATGTAAATAATTTGCTGTCAGAAGAGGATTCTTTTCATCCGAATCATACAGGATATCAGATCATTGCGAACACCTTTCGTGATGAAATGTTAAAGACGCAGAAACTTTGGATTCGCAGGAAATAGAGAAAGAAGGAAACTGTAGATGAATAGAGAACTTGAATTTGGAGAAAAAAAGAAAAGAGGAATGAAACCTTGGCTTGTGGTTGTTCTGATTATTCTTGGTATTATTATCGGTCTGATCTCCATCGTTTTATTTCGAATTGGGTCAAACAGAGAAGGCGAAGCGAGCAAGAAAACATCGGTCAAAAAGAGATCAGAGGCAACATTTCAGGTACAGTTAACAAAAAAACAGACCAATGAGCTGATTAATTATTATTTGAACGAATATCAGAAAGACTCTAAAGTAAAATATAATTTTATTGTAGAAAATCAGGCAATGTTGCAGGGCACCTTCCCATTTTTAGGACATGATTTAAATTTCTATTTATATTTTGAACCATCTGTACTAAAAAATGGAGATGTGCAGCTGAAAGCGAAAAGCATTTCTATTGGAACGTTGTCCTTGCCGATTTCAGAGCTAATGAAGTTTGTGAAGTTAAAATTTAAACTTCCTGAATGGGTGGAAGTAAATTCGAAAGAGGAACAGATTATTATGCATCTTAGTGAATTTCAATTGAAAGGTGGAATGTACATAGGAGCGGATAAGATTGATTTGGTAGGAGACGAAATTCTGTTTAATGTCTTTTTACCAGTGAGTCAGCAGAAAGTGAAGTAGAATAGCAAAAATTAAATTGGTGCTTTTGTAAAAAAATTGTCACAGAGTGTTGACAAACAGTCCAAAGTATTATATTATATAATTCGTCGCTGACATTTACAGCAGACACCAAATGCGGGTGTAGTTCAATGGTAGAACACTAGCCTTCCAAGCTAGATACGTGGGTTCGATTCCCATCACCCGCTTTGTAATACAATATGCGCGAGTGGCTCAGTGGTGGAGTATCGCCTTGCCAAGGCGAGGGTCGCGGGTTCGAATCCCGTCTCGCGCTCTAACTAATAAAAAAGTGGATATCCTAAAGGGATATCCATTTTTTATTTCTAAATAACTTTGTGTGAGGACCTCTTGGCAAATTTGTTGATAACGAGTAGCTTAATATGTATACTATAACCATATTTTAAAAATTGTCGTTATAACAATTTTAAACGATAAATAGGAAGTTTAATGTGGGGTGATAAGGTGAATAGTTACAATGATGAATTTTGGTCCGCTTTAGATGAACTGGTGGAAATGGAAAAAAAATATTTTATGAAAACAGAACGTGTCGGCTTCTCACATTGGACAACCGATGATTTAGATTTAGCAATTCAATTGTGGGGAGAAAAGGATGTCACTCAATACATCTGTGCGACAGGTGAATTCACAAATCAAGATATATTGAACAGACTAAATGTTGAAATAAATAATGGGAAGAGGCATCAGGTACAATATTGGCCCATATTTAATATCCTGACAGGAGATTTAATTGGATGTTGTGGATTGCGACTATTTAAGACAGAACCGAATTCGTATGAGATAGGTTTTCATCTTCGCAAATTATATTGGGGACAAGGTTATGCTTTCGAAGCAGCAACAAGAGTAGTACAGTACGCATTTACGACATTGAATAC
>JAGOGN010000207.1 GCA_017996675.1 Lachnospiraceae bacterium
GAGATCCGTAACTTGGCCGAGGAAAGTGCAAAGTCAGTGAATGATATCAATAACATGCTGAGAGAATTAAGAACCAATGTTGATACCGCAACTTTACAAAGTGAAACAGTTAAAAATTCTGTTATCATGCAGGTAAAGGGAGTGGAAGAAACGAAAGAAAAGTATGCAGTCATTAAAGAAGATATTGATCGAATTAATGAAGAAATTGCAACTTTAGGTGAGATTAGCAAAACGATGACAGTTAGTTGTGTTCGCGTAGCTGATGTTGTTACGAATTTATCTGCTTCTGCAGAGGAAAATGCAGCTGCAACGGAAGAAACAAATGCCGCAGCACAGGAAGTTCTGGCAATGATTCAGGAAATTGCAGAAGGGACAGGCTTAATTAAAGAATTATCAGAGGATTTAGAGCAAAGAGTAAGTGCATATCAGATTTAATTTCTACAATGGGACTTTTTTCTAGGAAAAAAGTCCCATTTTTTGTAAAAAAATACACCAAAAAACAAATGAAATATGCTATAATTCCGATTGGAGAGTTTATTATTTGGAGGAGAAGATGGAAAGATTATCAAATGTTTACGAACAGTACTGCAGTGTTTTGGAAGAAGAGCTGATTCCTGCAATGGGATGCACAGAACCAATTGCAATTGCTTATGCAGCTGCAAAAGCGCGCGCGGTTCTAGGCGCTCGACCAGAAAGAATTGTAATACAGGTTAGTGGGAATATCATTAAAAATGTGAAAAGCGTCATTGTTCCTCATACAGGAGGACTGCGTGGAATTGCAGCCGCTGCTACAGCAGGAATCATTGCTGGAAATGAGGACAAGGAATTAGAAGTTATTTCCGATGTGACAACAGAAGAAATCGAACAAATGCACGCGTATCTTAAAAGTGCTACTTTCGAAATTCATTGCGCAAAATCGGAGTATATTTTTGATGTCGGAATTCGCTTGTATCAAAATGGTCATGAAAGCTATGTGAGAATTACGGATGCACATACCAATATTGTCAGAATTGAGAAAGATCACCAAATCTTATTTGAGAAAGAAGCGGCAACCGTAGCAGTCGTAAAGGGATCCGATCGGAGTTTTATCACGGTGGAAGGAATTATTGATTTTGCAGACAGTGTCCAGCTAGAAGATGTGGAAGGAATTCTGAATCGTCAGATTGATTATAATATGGCAATTTCAGAAGAAGGATTGCGAAATTCTTATGGTGCGAATATTGGAAAAGTAATTCTGAATCATTGTGGTGATGCAATACAAAGTAAAGCGAAGGCGGCAGCAGCGGCTGGATCAGATGCTAGAATGAATGGATGTGAAATGCCTGTTGTAATTAATTCTGGAAGCGGAAACCAAGGAATGACTGCGTCGATTCCCGTCATTGTATATGCAAGAGAGACAGGAATTCAAAACGAGCAATTACTTCGAGCATTGGTGGTTTCCAATTTAGTGACGATTCACTTAAAAACCGGAGTCGGAAGACTGAGTGCTTATTGTGGAGCAGTAAGTGCCGGATGTGGATGTGGCGCTGGAATTGCTTATTTAGAAGGTGGAAAATACAAGGAAGTTGCACATACAATTGTAAATTCGCTGGCAATTGTTTCAGGAATGGTTTGTGATGGAGCAAAAGCTTCCTGTGCAGCTAAAATTGCTGCGTCAGTAGATGCAGGGATTTTAGGATATTATATGTATCAGGATGGACAGGAATTCTATGATGGCGATGGACTTGTCATTAAAGGTGTAGAAAATACGATCTGTAATTTTGGCAAACTGGCTTCTGTTGGTATGTGTAATACAGATAAAGAAATAATTAAACTAATGGTTGGAGAAGAATAGCATCTTCTCCATTTTCGCAAAAAAACGGAGAGAAGAAATGAAAGGAATCAAATTCTTATTTTCCTATGTTAGAAGGCATAAATGGAAATACCTCGCAGGTATTATAATCTTATTTATTGTGGATTATGTGAGCTTATTTATCCCGGAAGCAATTGGAATCATCACAGACGGTCTGAATACTCATTCAATTGGAATATCAGGAATCTACAAGCAGATTGGAACCATTATTATGGTAGGTATCACTCTGGCAGTAGGACGTTTTTTTTGGAGATATTTTATTATTATTACAGCACGAAAAGTAGAAAGAGACATTCGAAATGATCTTTTTACACACTTAGAAACTTTAGACATCGAGTACTACAATTCTCATAAAACGGGAGGACTCATGGCGCATTTTACCAATGACGTCAATGCAGTTCGAATGGCTATGGGACCAGGAGTCATCTCAGCATTTGATGCAGTTGTTATGACATTCCTTGTGGTATCTAGAATGATCACACATATTAATCTGACGCTGACGCTTTTGGCGCTGATTCCCATGCTGGGCATATTGTTTGGGGAATTGTGGTTTGGTAAGTTGATTCAAAAACCGTTTAAAGAATCCCAAGAAGCATATGAAGAGCTAACCGATTATACGCAGGAGAGTATTTCTGGTATTCATGTCATTAAATCATTTGTAAGAGAAAAAAATCAAATTCAAGAATTTCTTGTATACAATAAAAACATGAAGAAGAAAAATTTAAAGGCTATCAAATTTCAGGCAGTGGAGGAACCGTTACTTTCTTTTGTAATCGGATTGAGTAGTTTAATTACTCTTATTTTTGGTGGTTACTATACCATGATTGGAACAATTTCTTTAGGCGATTTTGTATCATTTCATCAATACCTTGGTATGCTTATCTGGCCAATGTTAGCAGCTGGTGATGCAATCATCATGTTGTCTCGGGCAGGGGCATCTTCTGGTCGTATTGAAGAAATTCTCAATTCCAGACCGGATGTGGAAGATTTATTAGAAGATCAGGATACAAATCTGATGGATTTGGAAGGTAGGATTGAATTTAGAAATTTAACGTTTTGTCATAAAGGTCAGTTAGAACCTACTTTGAAAAATGTTTCTTTTTGCATTGAAGCAGGACAAACGGCTGCAATTGTAGGAAGAACAGGAAGTGGAAAATCAACGATCGTTAATCTTTTACTGCACTTATACCCTGTTAATGAAGGGATGATATTTTTGGATCAGAAAGATATTTGTTCCTATTCGTTACAGTCGCTAAGAGGACAGATCGCATATGTTCCACAGGACAATTTCCTGTTTTCAGATTCCCTTCAGAATAACATCGCATTTGGTGTACAAAAGAAGGAAATTGAAAAAGTAATGGAAGCTGCAAAAGATGCGTGCATCCATGATAACATCATGGATTTCCCTCAAAAATATGAAACGGTTGTGGGCGAGCGAGGAGTTACTCTTTCGGGCGGACAGAAACAAAGAAGTTCCATTGCACGTGCACTCATAAAAGATGCACCAATTATGATTATGGACGATTCTTTATCTGCAGTTGACA
>JAGOGN010000208.1 GCA_017996675.1 Lachnospiraceae bacterium
GAGTATCCTTTCTTTTTTCTATTTTCTGCTAATATTTCCCCGAAATCGCGCATTTGTTCGCCTCATTTCTATTTGAATTTTCTATATGCATTATACCGTATGTCAGAAATAAAATCAACAATAATCTCCAAAATGGAGAAAATACAACCAAGATGTTACTTGACTATCTCCGGAATGTCGATATATACTAAACATACAAAAATTGATAAGACATCATGTTGAAGGAAACAGCTGGGAGGTAAAAAGTTTGAGTGAGCGTGTGATCCTGCATAGTGATATGAACTGTTTTGTGTGACTTGAAAGTCACTACATTTATTGTCTTACCGTAAGGTGTAAGACCTGCTGTTCCGTCAGTTGAGTCTAATATCTACAAAGTAGCGGGTAACTGCTATGAGGAAACGAGATATGAAAAATCATCTTTACAGAGATGTAGAACTGATTCCGTGAGGATAAGAACAAGTAAGAGCAACACTGACTTGAGATGATGACTGGGATAGAATGGCTAAGATATCTGAATCACTGGTAAATGCCGTTATGCGCGAACAGGCCAAAGGTTGCTGGGCCTGGCCCAAAATGGGAATGCGGTTTGGTTGGGGGTTGAAACAGCCACCACACGGACTATAGAACCGTCGGCAGAAAGGTGGAGCCTAATCTACCAGCATAAATGTAGTGGAACAAGGTAAGCCCGTATATCTCCATAAAGATACGGAAAGTAACCCGTAAGGGAAACCGATAGATGTGCGGGTAAGGAGGACGGAGAAAGCGAATGCCTTCTTGTAATGAGAAGGATAGAGAATATACTCACCCGAAAGGGGGCAGACTTCCGTCTGGTCTTATGTTGCAAGAGAATTAGCAGAATTTCTGAAAGGAGAAATGCAAATGTACGAGAAATCGTGTGCATCTTCAAATCACATTAAGAGCTGGAAGGATATTGATTTTGGAACAGCTGAATATGAGGTTAAGAAACTGCAGATGCGTATTGCAAAGGCTGTAAAGGAGAACAGAGTAGGAAAAATCAAATCCTTACAATGGACTCTGACTCATTCGTTTTATGCAAAAGCAATTGCTGTAAAAAGAGTAACAGAAAACAAGGGTAAAAGAACACCTGGAGTAGATGGCGTGTGTTGGATAAGTAATGAGGACAAATTTAACGCCATATTCACACTTCAGAGAAGAGGATACCAACCTCAACCGCTCAGACGAATCTACATTCCAAAGAAAAATGGAAAAAAGAGACCACTGAGTATTCCTACAATGAAAGATAGGGCAATGCAAACATTACACAAAATGGCACTGGAACCAGTCACAGAAACTCTGGCAGACGGCACTTCATACGGATTCAGACCCAACAGATGTGTTCAAGACGCTATAGAGCAATGTTTTGTCGACTTGGCTCGAAAAACAGCACCAGAATGGGTGTTGGAAGGTGACATAAAAGGATGTTTCGATAACATAAATCATGAATGGATGCAAAAGAATATCCCTATGGACAAAGAAATTTTGCACAAATTTCTTAAAGCTGGATTTGTGGAAAAGGGAAAACTCAATGCTACTGACCAAGGAACACCACAGGGAGGTACTATTTCACCGACGCTGTGTAATTATGTATTGGACGGATTAGAAAGATTATTGAAGAATAAGTTCAAACGGTATTGGTCGAAAGGTAGACAGATAAATCCAAAAGTAAATCTGGTGCGCTATGCAGATGATTTCATTATTACAGGAGCATCAGAGGAACTATTAAGAAACGAGGTACTACCTTTAGTAAAAGAGTTCATGCATGAAAGAGGATTAGAATTATCGGATGAAAAGACAGTTATTACGAACATACACGATGGATTTGACTTTTTGGGTTGTAATATTCGTAAATATGGGGATAAATTACTTACCAAACCATCAAAACAGAATGTTAAATCAATTATGCGTAAAATTCGTGGAACAATTAAGAAGTTCCGAACGGGCAAGCAATCCGATCTGATCAAATGCCTGAATCCTATTATCAGAGGATGGGTGAACTTTCAGAAGTATAACGTATCTTCGGTTGCATTTAGATATGTGGACTGGCAGACATTCAAGGCGCTATGGAGATGGTGCCGACGTAGACATAAAAACAAACCAGCCGCATGGATAAGAGATAAATATTTCCACAGAATCGGAAACCGTAGCTGGACTTTCTCTGAAAAGCTGACGGAGGATAATTATCTCGCATTAGTATATGCAACCGACACAAACATTACCCGTTTTACACGTATTAAAGCGGAAGCGAATCCCTACGATGAAATTTGGATGGAATACTTCGCTGAACGCAAAAATAAATCCTACAGCAATTTCAAATTTGTATACGAATGATATACAACCGGCTTATTGTGGCAGCAATAGGCTTTATAAGGCTTGAGCCGTATGATGGGAAACTATCACGTACGGTTCTTAGGGGAGGGAAGGACAGTAATGCTCTTCTCTTACCCGACTATGCTAGTGTGGAAATGCTTTATCATCCAGAATATGTTGGTAAGCCATTAGCTGTAGGAGGAGATTCTGAAGCGAGGCATGGAATTGTATTGACGGCGAATTATATTGCGAAGAGAAGCGGCGTTAAGACTGGCATGGCATTGTGGCAGGCAAAGCAGGTTTGCCCGGATTTGATATTTGTGCCTCCGAGGATGGATTTATATTTGAAATTTTCCTCAATGTTGCGAGAAATATATTCGGAATATACGAATCAAGTTGAACCGTATGGATGTGATGAAGCTTGGCTTGATGTAACTGATAGTTTTTCACTGAAAGGTGACGGAAGAAAAATTGCAGAAGAAATTAACAGAAGGGTAAAGAAAGAACTGGGTATTACGGTAAGCATTGGAATTTCCTGGAATAAAATTTTTGCAAAACTTGGAAGCGATTATAAAAAGCCTGATGGAATTACAGAATTTAATCGGACGAATTATCGTGAACTAATCTGGAAACTTCCGGTATCAGATCTTCTATATGTAGGAAGATCAACGAATAGAACTTTACAGAAATATGGTATTCGCACAATCGGAGAACTGGCAAGAACAGATCCAAGTTTTCTGGAACGGCAGCTTGGGAAAATGGGACTTGTCATTTATTCATTTGCGAATGGCTGGGATGATTCGCCAGTTTCAGTAGAAGGATATCAGGCACCGATAAAGTCTATTGGCAACAGTACAACGACACCCAGAGATCTGGAAAATGATCAGGATGTACAGATTATTCTGATGGCATTGGCAGAAAGTGTCGCAGCCAGACTGCGGAAACATGGTTTTAAATGTAATGTAGTGTCAATTTCGATTCGTGATAATGGGTTATTTCATTTCTCCAGGCAAAGAAAGCTGCAGGATCTGACCGACATTACAGATGAGATAATGAGTGCAGCAT
>JAGOGN010000209.1 GCA_017996675.1 Lachnospiraceae bacterium
AAAATAATATCGTAGAAGTAGAAGCTATTATATTAGAAGTAGGAGAACTTTCTTCCATTGTCCCAAAATACATGGAAAGTTGTTTTCCTTGTGCGGTGGACGGAACCATGTTTGAAAAGGCAGAGCTAAAAATCGAAGTGATTGAAGGAATTGGCCGATGCAAAAAATGTGGCTATTCATACCGTTTACTTCCTGTTGAAGGGTATTGTCCAAAATGTAAAGAAAAAGATTTTGATTTATTGAGTGGAAAAGAATTTTCAATTAAGGAAATTGTTGCTAGATAAGAAAAATCAGAAAGTGGGGTGGTGCTTTTGCACTGCCCCACTTTTCAAATGAAATTAAAATCAAATGTCTGCCGTATCAGATTCATGCAAAATCATGGCAGCGACCATAACTCCACGGTGGATTCCCTGCCTGCGGTGAGAATAAAAAAGTTCAGGGTGGCATTTAGTACATAGATCCATCTGGCTAATTTTAGTTTTCAAAATCCCCATTTGATCTAATTGTAAATGAATGATTTCTCTAAGGTCGATATACGCTTTGGATTGGGAAATTTGGATATACGGTTCATAGAGTGCACAGGCTTTCATAAACTGATTGCTCACATCAAAATCTACTTCGAAACAATTCTGACAAAGAGAAGGTCCAATTCCAACATGGATATTTTGTGGTAAACATTTGAATTGTTCTTTCATTAGTTTAATCATAGCGGCCACAATATTTTCTAAGGTTCCAGACCAACCAGAATGGGCAAGGCCAATGACCTTTTCTACGGGATCGTAAAAAAAGATTGCATTACAGTCAGCGTGAGCGGTAATGATTCCAATCTCGGTTTCATTGGTAATTAATCCATCGATATCAGAGAAATCCTTTTCTTTAGTCAATCCTTTGCCACAGTCAGCTCTTGTCACAATTCGAATATTTGCAGTATGAGTCTGGGCAGAGGTAATTAGATGATCTTCATTCGTTCCGAGTATTTCCGCTAATTGCTGATAGTGATGATGCACATTAGATTTAAGATCTTCTTCTCGAAAAGCAAAGTTCAAAGATTCATAACAACCAGTACTGATTCCACCATTTCTTGTGGAAAAGAGATGGCTAAGATTGTTGAATTGTTCGAAACCAGGAAAAGTAAGGTATTCCATTTGATTGGAATGTTTATGTAAATGATAGGTTTTCACGTTAAATGGCTCTCTTTCTTTTTTATTTATCATAGCACGAATAAATCAGGTGGAAAAGTCATTTGAATCATGAAATCTTTATAAACTCCATTGACTTTTACAGACAGACTCAGTATTCTATTAGAATGGTACTTCACAAGGAAGGATGATTGCATGTTTGGATTTGTTACAATTCTAAAACCAGAATTAAAAATCAAAGAATACAGTCAGTATCACGCATATTATTGTGGTCTCTGTCGTACTCTGCGAAATAGACATGGAATGATGGGGCAGATGACGCTGACTTATGATATGACTTTTTTGGTGCTGCTTTTGAGTTCTTTATATGAACCAGAGACGGAATATAGTGAACATCACTGTGTGGTTCATCCGGTGAAGAAGCATGGTATGTTAGTGAATGAGATTACTAAATACGCTTCGGATATGAATATTGCGCTTGCCTATTTGAACTTATTAGACGACTGGCAAGATGACAAGAGTAAGAAGGCGTATATGGGTAAAGCATTGCTTCAGAAAAGATATAATCAGGTGCTGCGGCAATACCCAGATAAGTGCAATAAAATAAATGAACAGCTTTTAAAGCTCCATGAATATGAAGAAAATAAAGATTATAATCTGGATCATGTGAGTGGTTGTTTTGGACAATTAATGGGAGAGCTTTTCGTATATCGCAAGGATGAATGGGAAGAACACTTACGAAAACTGGGATTTTATTTAGGGAAATATATTTATCTTCTGGATGCTTACCTGGATTTAGAAGAGGATCAGAAAAAAGGAAGCTATAATCCATTATTGTCGATTTGCGAGAGAGAAGATTACGAAGAATATTGTAAAAGTATGCTGGAGATGATGATTGGAGATGCAGCATTAGAGTTTGAAAGATTGCCCTGCATACAGGATGCCGGAATTATTCGGAATATTCTTTATGGTGGAGTATGGAACCAATATAATAAGAAGAGTCAAGAAGGAGATACAAAGTAATGATGGCAGACCCATATAAAGTCTTAGGAATTAGTAGAAGCGCATCGGATGATGAAATAAAGAGGGCATATCGCGATTTGAGTAGAAAATATCATCCAGATATGAATGCAAATAATCCTTTGGCTGAATTGGCAGAAGAGAAGTTTAAAGAAGTTCAAAGTGCATATGAACAGATTATCAAAGAACGAGAACAAGGAATGGGACAATATCAGAATGGATATGGTCAAGGTGGATGGAATCAAAATAGTGCTTATGGAGATGACTGGCAGAAGGATACAAAGCTGGTGGCAGCAGCAAATTACATTAATTCCAGACATTATTACGAAGCGTTAAATGTACTTGATGCAATGAGTGATCGAATTGGTCAGTGGTACTATTTGGCTGCTCTTGCTCATTCGGGTTTAGGAAATAATATAGAAGCATTAAATAATGCAAGAACAGCTGCACAAATGGAACCGAATAATCGTGCATTTGCTGATCTTGTAAATAGACTTCAGTTTGGACGTAATCGTTATCAAAGCGGAGGAGCTGGATATGGTGCGGGTGGATCTACCTGCGGCACAGGAAATCTTTGCTGTGATTTATGGTGTGCTGACTCTTTGTGTGAGTGTATGGGAGGAGATATCTGTTCATGCATGTAAAGACAAAACAGATTGCATTTTTAGGATTACTGACTGCAATCGTAACAATCGGTATTGTAATGGGATCGATCATAGAAAGTAATACGCTCTTTTTATTGGCTGCGAGTGCGTTTGCAGTTGGAATTGCGGCCCGTGAATATGGATTGCGTATGGCAGTTGCTTTTTGGCTGGCGTGCTTGTTTTTAGGTGTCATTGTATCACCAAATAAATTATATATGATTACCTATGGGGTTCTATCTTTTTACATTTTGTTTGAAGAAGCGTCCTATCGGTATGTTTCTAAAAGATGGAATGAAAAGGGAAAATGGGTTCACTTTTTTAGTAAATGGATCGTGTTCAATTTATGTTATTTCCCAATGTTGCTTTTGTTTCCGAAGATTTTTTATGGGGGAAAGATCAGTAGCTTATTGTTAGTGGGGATTGCGGTGGCTGGCCAGTTTGGCTGGTTCATTTATGATCGAGCCTATCAATACTTTCAGGGCGTACTTTGGACTAAATTCCGTAAAAGATTAGGTTTTTTTAATGATATGAATTAAATTGATCTGGACTGGTGATTTTGTTACAGTCAAGAGTTGAAGAATAAGATAT
>JAGOGN010000210.1 GCA_017996675.1 Lachnospiraceae bacterium
ATGTTATGGTTCTGGATTGTAGCTTATGATTTATGGAACTTTGCTTACACTTACAATTGTTTACCAGGACATGCTTGGTATTGTGGTTTTGCTTTATTGCTTGCACCAACTCTTTGTGCATTTACGATCGGAAAAGGTGCATGGTTACAACATAGAGCGCAGACACTGGCAATCTGGTGTATGTTTGCTCAAACAGTACCATCCTTTATTGATAAAGGAACGTATGCAGTTGCATCCACAAATAATACAACCGTTTTATTTATTGCCAGCTTACTTGCATTATTAGTAAATGTGGCAGTATTTGGTTATATGATCATGAAAGCTGTAAAGACAAAGAGAAATCCTTATACAGGAGAACTTTATGTTGATTTAGCAAAATATCAGGAAGTAAAAGTAATGGCTGAATAAATAATTTAATAGTCCTGTCAAAATCAAACGAATGATTTTGACAGGATTTTTTTGTATTTTAAGAAAGTTATTGTAGAATAACAAAAGATTGATAAGTTCTTGACAAAGTAACGTGAGGAATGTTATATTGACCTTGCGAAAGAAAATATATAAATGAGGAGACTTGAATTATGAACTTAAAATCATTTTTGAAAGAACTGCCAATCTTAACCCTAGGGATGTTTATTACCGCAGCAGCAGTGCATTTTTTTCTGATTCCAAGTAAGCTGATTGTAGGATCGATTTCTGGTTTGTCGATTGTAATCAGTGGATTAACAGGACTATCAATTGCCATGTTAACATTTATTATTAATGGTTTCTTGTTGGTTTTGGCATATATTTTAATTGGAAAAGAATTCGGATTGAAGACGGTATATACAGCTTTGATTTTGTCTCCATTTCTGGCATTTTTTCAGAAATTTGTGCCAGTGGAAAAGTCGCTGATGCAGGACCCATGGCTGGATTTACTGTGCTTTGTGTTCATTCTGGGGTTAGCGCAAACAATTTTATTCCGAATAAATGCTTCTACGGGTGGATTAGACATTCTTGCGAAGATCGTCAATAAATATTTTCATATTGAACTTGGTACATCGGTGAGCGTTGCGGGAGCTTTGATTTGCTGTTCTGCATTTTTGATCTATGATTTACGGACCGTTATTATTGGATTTATTGGAACTTATCTGAACGGATTGATTCTGGATCATTTTACGATGGGACTGAATGGGCGAAAACGAGTGTGCATTATTTCTGATCAATATGAAATGATTCGAAGTTTTATTGTGGATCAGATGCAGCGAGGAGCAACGATTTATCCTGCAAAAGGTGGTAAAAATCTGGAGGAAAGAATGGAGATCGAAAGTCTGATGACTAGAAATGAATTCTCTTATCTGATGGAATATATTCGAAAAAATAATGTGGATGCATTCATCACTGCAGGAACGGTAAGTGAAATTTATGGCAATTTAGGAGTAAAAGGTCGAAGAAAAAAACCAGCGTCGTTGCAAAAAAAAATTGGTTAGAAGTATGATTTCTTTATAAAGCAAAACACACCACGGGGGGCGCGGTGTGTTTTTTTATATACTGCCGGGGATAAATGGCAGCGCGTTTTGAAGGGGTGTTTTTTAGTATTTATACGCACAAAAATAGACAGTTATAAACCATTTTTATAAATGCTAGTGGCCTATCTCTGTCCTTTAACCTGAAAGCATAACTTCTTCGGTACGATAACGTTCTCCAGAGGGTCGTCGGAATTTAATCTTTTTGCCTGAGAGTTTCGGAAGAAATATTGGGTATCCTTTCACCTTCGGCGCCTAAAAACAGGTCTCTCTTAAATTCGTCGTACGACATATAAAATTTTCAAACATACGTAGTTTAACAAGGAAAAAATTAATTGTCAACCTTTTAAATAAAAAAACAAAGAAAAAAACTTGGAGAAAAGGAATAATAAAAAAAAAGGGTGAAAAGCTATTTTATTAGAAAAACCTGTAGTATAATATATTGGATGTTGTAGAAATAGTGAGGATAAATCAATGTGTGAGAAGAAGAGAGAAGTTTATGTGATCGGACATAAGAATCCAGACACGGATTCTATTTGTTCTGCGATAGCATATGCGCATTTGAAAAATGAAATTGGAGAAGATCATTATATTGCTGCAAGAGCAGGACAACTCAATGAAGAGACACAATTTGTTTTAAAACGATTTAAGGTGGATCCGCCACAATTATTGAATAATGTTCAGACTCAGGTAAAAGATATTGATTATCGAAAAACGCCTGGAGTAACCAAAGATATATCGTTGAAAAAAGCATGGAATATGATGGAAAATCAGCATATTATTACCTTGCCAGTTACGCAGGGAGAGGTGTTAGAAGGCTTGATTACAGTGGGTGATATAGCGACTGCTTACATGGATGTATCCGATAGTGGCATTCTCGCTAAAGCAAGTACCACCTATGGAAATATTATCGAAACACTCAATGGAACCTTATGTGTGGGTGAAGCAGAAAAATCATTCCAAAATGGAAAAGTTCTCATCGCTGCTGCAAATCCGGATTTGATGGAAGATTATATTAAGCAGCATGATCTTGTTATTTTGGGAAATCGCTATGAATCGCAGTTGTGTGCAATTGAGATGAAAGCAGATGCAATTATAGTTTGTGAGGGTGCGAAAATATCTCGCACGATTATCAAACTTGCGCAAGATAATAAATGTACCGTGATTGGGACACCATATGATACCTTTACAGTGGCAAGGTTGTTAAACCAAAGTATGCCAATTGAATATTTTATGAGATCAGAAGGACTGGTTACATTCCAGTTAGAGGATACGATTGATAGTATTAAAGAAGTGATGGCAAAGAAAAGACATCGTTATTTCCCGATTGTAGATGAACTAGGAAATTATGCGGGCATGATTTCCAGACGTAACTTTTTGGATACGAAACCAAAATGTATTATTATGGTTGATCATAATGAAAAGAGTCAGGCTGTTGAGGGGATTGATGATGCCAATATTTTGGAAATCATTGATCACCACAGACTGGGAAGTATGGAAACAATCTCGCCAGTATTTTTTAGAAATCAACCACTGGGCTGTACAGCAACGATTATTTACCAGATGTACCTGGAAAAAGGGGTTTCGATTACGAAGAAAATAGCAGGATTATTATGTGCCGCCATTCTTTCAGATACCTTGATGTACCGATCACCAACCTGTACCAAAATTGATAGAGAGACTGGAGAGATTCTTGCAAAAATTGCAGGAATAGAAACGGAAGAATTAGCCGATAATATGTTTACAGCTGGAAGCGAATTAAAGGAGAAAACAACGGAAGAGATTTTCAATCAGGATTTGAAGAAATTTTCGATGCATTCTACTACATTTGCAGTTGGACAAATCAGCGTGATGCTGGATTCTGAAATTGAAGAACTAAAGAAA
>JAGOGN010000211.1 GCA_017996675.1 Lachnospiraceae bacterium
ATGAACTTTTGGCAAGAGTAGGAATCAATCAGGAGCAGGCAAGCAGATATCCTCATGAATTTTCTGGAGGCCAGCAACAAAGAATTGGAATTGCAAGAGCACTGGCAGTGAAACCAGAATTTATCGTTTGTGATGAACCAATCTCAGCATTGGATGTTTCGATTCAATCCCAAATTGTAAACATGTTGGAAGATATGCAGGAAGAATTGGATTTAACTTATTTGTTTATCGCTCATGATATCAGTGTGGTACGACACATTTCCAATCGAATTGGAGTAATGTACTTAGGAGTAATGGTTGAATTAGGAGAAAGCTATGAACTAAATCGTAATCCACTTCATCCATATACGAAAACACTTCTTTCGGCAGTTCCGATTCCTGACCCAATTAAGAGTAGAAACAGAGAACGAATTGTATTGCAGGGAGATATTCCGAGTCCGGTTAATCCACCAAGTGGATGTAGATTTCATACACGTTGCCCTTATGCAAAGGAGCAGTGTAAATGTGAAGTTCCAGTATTCAAAGAAGTTGAACCAGGTCATTTTGCTGCTTGTCATTTGTTATAGTGTTTACTGCGAAAGCGTAAAAAATAAAAGGAGGAAATGAAATGAAAAGATTTAAGAAAGTGATTTCTGTAATGCTGGTAGCAACTATGGTGCTATCACTGGCTGCCTGTGGTAAGACAGATGATAAAAAAGATACCACTAAAAAAGGTCCTATCGAAAATATGACCAACTGTATTGCTTCAGAGCCAGAAACAATTGATCCGTCATTAAATTCATCTTTAGATGGAGCAACCTATATTCTTCACTTATTTGAAGGTTTGATGAAATTCGAGCCAACAGAAGATGGAGAATCAAAAGTTGTTGAAGGTCAGGCTAAGAAAGTTGATATTTCAGAAGACAAACTTACTTACACCTTCCATTTAAGAGATGGTATTAAGTGGTCAGATGGAAAAGCGGTTACAGCAAATGATTTTGAGTATGCATGGAAAAGATTAGTAGATCCAAAAACTGCATCTGATTATCAAGCATTTTTAAGTTGCCTTGAGAACGCTGCTGACATCGTAGCAGGAAAGAAAGACATTGATGAACTTGGTGTAAAAGCAACAGATGAAAAGACATTGGAAGTAAAATTGGTTGCACCAGCAGACTATTTCCTTAGTATGACAGCTGGAGCACAGCTAGTTCCATTAAGAAAAGATCTTGTAGATGGAAATGCAGAGTGGACATTCGCTCCTGAAACATTAGTTTCTAACGGACCATTTTCTTTAAAAGAGTGGATTCATGACGATGCAATCGTAATGAGCAAGAACAAAGAATACTATGATGCTAAAAAAGTAACTGTAAATGAAATTACATGGAAACTGATGGCAGATCAGAATGCAATGCTTGCTGGATTTAAAGGTGGCACATTGGATATGATCAATGATGTTCCTGTAGATGAAGTTAAGACTTTATTGGATGATGGTTCTTTAATTACATTACCACAGCTTGGAACATATGCTGTAGTATTTAATACAGAAAAGAAACCTTTCGATGATCCAAAAGTTAGAGAAGCTTTAAGTCTTGCAATTGATCGTAATTATATTTGCGAAAAAGTTGTTCAGACAGGCGTTGAACCAGCTTCTGCTTGGGTTCCAGCTGGAATTAATTCTCTTGATAAAGATGGAAAAGCATCTGACTTTAGAGAAGCAGGCGGAGATTATTATGCAATCACCGATGACAAATATGAAGCTAATGTTAAAAAAGCAAAACAGCTCCTTGCAGATGCTGGATATCCAGAAGGAAAAGGATTCCCAGTTGTAACCTATCTTTATAACACAAGTGATGCGCATCAGAAGATTTTTGAATCATTAGAAAATATGTGGTCAGAAAAACTTGGAATTACAGTTACTGGTTCTAATCAGGACTGGAACGTATTCTTAACAACACGTTCAGACGGTGATTTTGAAGTTTGTCGTCATGGTTGGGTAGCTGACTTTGATGATGCAATCAATTTCCTTGATATGTGGACAACATCAAGTATTGGTGGAAATAACTATGCTAGATGGTCAAACAAAGAATATGATAAGTTAATTGAGAAATCAATTACAGAAACTGACACAGAAAACAGAACGAAGATTTTACATCAGGCAGAAGACATTCTTATGAATGATAATGCAATTGCTCCATTATATTTCTACCGTGACAGACAGTGTCTCAGTAAAGAAATCGGTGGATTATTCCATTCTTCATTAGGATATTTCTTCTTCAAATATTGCTACAAAAAATAGCCGTCTTTCAAAAGACCTGTTCCTCTTTATTGGGGGGGCAGGCCTTTTTTTCGTTTTATCTTGTAAAAATAAAAAAAGGAGAGTACAATGATAAAATAGGACTTAAGTACTAGGACATTAAAGGGGGATTATATGGATAAACAATTTATGTATGAGTTGTTAGAAACAGCATCAGTATCAGGAAATGAGATGGAGCTAGAAGAAAAGATTTATCGAAAAATGAGTGATTGTAAGAATTTAAATGTTACGGTAGATGAAATCGGGAATGTAGTGGCAGCAATTAACGAGAGCCATCCATTGAAGGTTTTATTGACCGGACATGCAGACGAGATTGGTCTGATGGTCTCTAATTATACAAGCCAGGGAATGTTGAAAGTTGTGAAACAAGGAGGCATTTATCCTTCTTGTTATTTGGGACAAAAAGTGCGTATCCATACTCAAAATGGCATCGTTTACGGAGCAGTTGTAAATTCCCGTTCTTTATGCAAGAAGGAAGGACTTTCTGATAAAGACCTTACCATTGATATCGGGGCGAACACGAAAGAGGAAGCGATGAAAGTCGTGGCACTCGGTGATACCGTTACCTATGATACGGATCATAGAGAACTTCTGAATGGAAACATTACAGGACGTGCATTAGATGATCGAATTGGTGCATTTATTGTGATGGAAGCTGTAAAAAAGGCTCAGGAATTAGGATGTGAAGTGGGCGCTTATGCAGCTGCAACAACAGGAGAAGAAACTACTAAAAACGGAGCTTACTTTGTAAGTAGCAGAATTCAGCCAACGATGGCAATTGCAGTTGATGTAACATGGGCGAATGATTGTCCGGAAACAGATAGTGAAACAGGAACAGTGGAATTGGGTAAAGGCCCAGTTTTATGCAATAATCCATCGATTCATAAAAAATTAAATCAGTGGCTTATAGATGCAGCTAAATCGGCTAATATCGCAATTCAAACGGAAGCAGCAAGTGGTCATACTTATACGGATGCGGATGATATTCACAAATCTGGAAAAGGAGTTCCTTTTGCACTAGTATCGATTCCACTGCGCTATATGCACACTCCAGCCGAAGTTGGAAATTTGAAAGATATTGAGAATTGTAT
>JAGOGN010000212.1 GCA_017996675.1 Lachnospiraceae bacterium
AGCACCTAATTAAGTAATAAGACAGGAAAGGCTACCTATCTCAAAAGAGAGGTAGCCTTTCTTGTTGCAAAAGATACATAATGAAACGTGGAGCGTATGAAGCTACCCAAAAAGCTGGCAACTCAACAAATTAAAAAGTCTTAGCTCGCCAAATCTTTTCTTGTATAAAACCAAAATCCTGTGACCAAAGATGCAATAAGAAGGCTGGAGCCTAAAATAATTGGCAAGCAGTAGTCTGCTGTTTTGGAAAAAATCTCTGACGCATTACAGTAAGAGAAAGGTGTGAGAAAGATAAAGTCTTTGAGCGGTGGGACGATTCGTGCCAGTAAATCAACGAAATAAAGTGCCAGCGCCAAGCCAATGCCAATACCAGGCGAATTTTTTTTGTAAAAGGCTGAGATGCAAAAGCAAATTGAGGCGATTTCCAAACTCATTAAGATTTGACTGAACATAAATAAAAGGAAACTAGAGATTTCAAGGTTTTGTCCAAGTAAGAGAAATCCCGCTAAGTAAAGGAATCCACATACAATGTGATACATAATTATAATCGAGAAAAGAGCACCTGTTTTTGCAAATAATATTTTGGCACGGGATAAAGGAAGGGAAAAAAGATATTCTGCTGTATGCAGGTCCTCTTCCTTGGATAAAATCGTAATGCCGATGGAGGCTGCAAACATACTACTTCCAAGTCCGTGAATTACGCCAATCTGAGAAGTAAAATATCCTTTCAGTGTGGCAATGCTTAGTGTATTCATACCAAATGCATCGGAGAAAGCGCCCATAGAGGCGAAGCTGTCAGCGATGTCTTTCATGCTTCCTTCCATGGTTTAATAAAGTAAAATACATAAGAACCCCATTCCGCCAACTGACAGGCTCCAGATTAATAAAATTTTAAAGTTTGACTTACATTCATGGTTCCATATTGTTCGCATTTGAATCCTCCTTTTTATAGTAATGCATGAAGATTTCTTCAATGGAAGGTTCTTCGATTAGTAAATCTTGAATGTGATAACCAGCTAATTCTTTGTAAAAATCATCCAAATTTCCTTTATAAAGATAGTCTAGTTTCATGCCATTGCGAATCATACGAACTCGCTTGGCGCTGCTTTTGGTAAGGTTTTTTACGGAATCGGTGCAAAGAAGTTTGCCATCTTTCATAATGCCCACGCGGTCACAATAATTTCGAACTTCGGAAAGAACATGAGTGGATAGCAGGCAAGTTGCGCCATGATTTACATATTCGGTTAATAGTTCAAAAAATGTTGCTTGCATCAGTGGATCAAGTCCACTGGTTGGTTCGTCAAAAATAAATACCTGAGGTTTGTGTTGCATGGCGTTTATGATGCTGACTTTTTTACGATTTCCTAAAGAAAGTTCGTTGATCTTTCTTTTTTCATCTAATTCCAGTTTTTGGCAAAGGATTTTTCGCTCTTCGTCGCAATTCATATGTCGCGCTTGTGCAGATAATTCCAGAACCTCCTTTACGGTCATTTCAGGATAAAACCAGGCTTCTGAGGGCATGTATCCTACAATTTTAAGGATTTTTTCATGATCATGAGTGGCCTCTAGTCCACAAACATGAATATCTCCTTGTTCATAGTTTAAAAACCCCAAAATCTCTCCCTGGTCAACAGAAAAGGTGATGTCATTTACACCACGATGTTTTCCGTAATTTTTTGTTAAATGGTTAATTTGTATTAGACTATTGTTCATATACGTTCCTCCTGTGAATAGGAATATATCATCAAAAAAAGGCGGGAACAATAGCTGTTCCCGCGAGTGACACTTTTAAATCCGTATGTCGCACTAATCTTTGGTTCTAGTCTTAAATAAATCTAAATCTGTATTTAAATATTTCTCATCGATGATGCGCCTAATCTTATAGATGCAAAAAACACATACATAAAGAAAAATAATATAAGCATCAAAACCAATCGTTACCCAGATTTGATGATGAAACCAATTACATAAAAAAGAAATACCAGTATAAATGGCCGTACAAATTGTAATTCCAAAGATTTCTTTCCCACGTAAATGATCGGATTCATCAAAATTCCACAACAAATGATTGGTCAACTTTTCCTTGAATTTTCCGTCCCCTTTTGCCCATGAAGGAAAGAATAGCATCAACTTCGGAATTTATTTCTTGGTAGTTGAGAATTAACTCATCTTCACCTTGGGTTATTTGGTTCGCGCTATATTTCATATAAACATTTACTCCAGTATCTGTTTTATTATCTATATGCTATTATAATATAAATTTGAAAAAAAAAGAATGTAAAAGATAGAAAAAAATGGTATAATTAAATGCATAAATCAAAAGCTGACGAAAAGGGATCAATCAAATTTTCGCCAGCTTTTTCTGCAACTGTATTGTGTTTTAAATTAAATGTTATAGGGAGATTTGTTGAAAATGATAAAAAAAAGAGTACTGTTAGTGTTTGGAACCCGTCCAGAGGCAATTAAAATGTGTCCACTTGTGAAAGAATTAAGGGGAAGAAACCATTTTGAGGTTGCCGTTTGTGTAACAGGCCAGCATCAGGAAATGTTACAACAAGTATTGGATGTGTTTCAAGTTATTCCAGAATTTAATCTTTCCATTATGAAAAAAGATCAGACATTAGCAGACATCTCTTCAGCAGTCTTAGAGCGTATTTCCGTTGTGTATAAAGAATGGAACCCTGATTTGGTCTTAGTGCATGGTGATACTAGTACTGCATTTTCAGCTGCATTAGCTGCCTTTTACATGCAGATTCCAGTCGGGCATGTGGAAGCGGGCTTACGTACGTGGAGGATGGACTCGCCTTTTCCAGAAGAGTTTAACCGTCAGGCAGTGGGTTTAGTAGCCAGTTATCATTTTGCACCAACTCAAAAAGCAATGGATAATCTGATTCAGGAAGGAAAGAAATCCGATCATATTTATGTGACAGGGAATACTGCAATTGATGCATTAAAATATACCATTACAAAAGATTATCATCATGAACATTTAGAGTGGGCAAAGGAAAGCAGATTAATCTTGTTAACAGCACATAGAAGAGAAAACCTAGGTGAACCTATTCGCGAAATGTTCCGTGCAATCAACCGCGTATTAACGGAATATTCGGATGTTAAGGCGATTTATCCAGTTCATTTGAATCCAAAAGTACGTGAAGCTGCAGCGGAAGTATTTACTGGACAGGAAAGAATGCGCATTATTGAACCATTAGATGTGCTTGATTTTCATAATTTCATGGAAAGAAGTTTCCTGATTATGACTGATAGTGGAGGAATACAGGAAGAGGCACCTTCTTTAGGAAAGCCTGTTTTGGTTATGCGAGATACAACCGAACGTCCGGAGGGTGTAGTTGCGGGTACCTTAAAATTAGTTGGAACAAATG
>JAGOGN010000213.1 GCA_017996675.1 Lachnospiraceae bacterium
AATTTCTGCGCAGATTCGTTCACCATTCGTTCTTCCGACATAACTTCTACCTTTCGATTTTCTAATAGACTTCTGTTGATAGATAACGTTCTCCTGTATCCGGTAATAGCACCACTATATTTTTATGTTGATTTTCTACTCTTTCAGCAATTTTAAATGCTGCAGCAAGTGCTGCACCAGAAGATATTCCTGTCAAAATGCCTTCTTGTCTAGCCAGCTTTCTGGCTGCATCGTATGCCTCTTCTGTAGTAATAACCTGCACTTCATCAATCAGAGAAGCATCAAACAATTCTGGAACAAATCCTGCGCCAATTCCCTGCAATTTATGAGGACCCGGTGCACCGCCTGATAAAACAGGCGAAGCTTGTGGTTCCACTGCAATTACCTTAATTTTAGAATTGCGCTCCTTTAGATATTGTGCCACTCCTGTTATCGTACCGCCTGTACCAACTCCAGCAATAAACACATCCACATTACCATCCATATCGTTCCAGATTTCTGGTCCCGTAGTTTGATAATGCATTTTACTATTCACCTTATTCGTGAACTGCCCTAACATAATAGAATCTTCCGTTGCTTCTAACAGTTCCTTTGCTTTTGCAATCGCACCTGTCATTCCTTTGGTCCCATCTGATAAAACAAGCTGTGCACCATAAGCTTGCACAATCTTTCTTCTTTCTATGCTCATCGTTTCTGGCATTACAATGATGACTTTAATCCCCATTGCAGCACCCACTGCCGCTAATCCAATTCCAGTATTACCGGATGATGCTTCAATTATCGTAGTATGAACGGTCATTTGATTTTGCAATAAAGCATCCTGAATCAGTGCATAAGCTAATCGGTCTTTCACACTTCCTCCCGGATTAAAAAATTCTACTTTTCCAAATAACTTCGCACTATTTGATTCTTGCGAAAAAGATTGTAATTCTACAATTGGTGTCTGACCAATTAATTCTGTAATGTTTTGATGGATTTTCATATTAAGCTCCTTTCTTTGCCAAATCAAGCATTCTTTCCAATGGAATTCTTGCTTTCTTCATTAATTCTGTATCTAAAATGATTTCTTCATCCAACGCTTCCATCGTTTTCAATAATTTAGGAAGCGTAACTCTCTTCATATTTCCGCACACCTGATGTGTTCCCACACCAAAAAATTTCTTTTGCGGATTTTTTTGTTGCAATTCATAAATGACTCCAAGTTCTGTACAAATTATAAATTCCTCTTTTAAACTTGCGGTTGCATAATCGATAATCGCCGAAGTACTTCCGATAAAGTCCGCATTTTCTAATAAATCAATTGTACACTCTGGATGTGCAAGTACGCAAGCATTTGGATGAAGGTTTTTTGCGACCAGTAAATCCTCCACTACAATTTTCGTATGTACATGACAAAATCCATCATGAAAAATAAACTGTTTATTCGGGACCTGTTTCGCAACGTAACGGCCTAAGTTATTATCCGGAATAAAAAATATTTTCTGATTTGGTAAATTTGATACAACTCGTACTGCGTTCGATGATGTCACGCAAACATCTGATTCCGCTTTGATTTCTGCTGTAGAATTCACATAACACACCACAGCTACATCCGGATTCTCCTCTTTGATCTGTCTGATTTTCTCAATATCTACCATATGTGCCATAGGACAATCCGCAAATGGATCTGCCATATACACGTGCTTTTCTGGATTTAGAATCTTTGCACTTTCCCCCATAAAAGAAACACCACCAAAAACAATATTCTTTTCTTTTACACCAATAGCAGCCTCACTCAAAAAATAAGAGTCTCCTACATAATCGGCCACTTGTTGAACAAGTCCGTCCACATAATAATGCGCAAGAATAACAATTTCTTTTTCTTTCTTTAATTCCTGAATTCTTTTTATCATTTCTTCCATTTTCATATGATCCTTTCTTATCAATCCCATAATTCCTACCTGCTTACTATGAATTATAGCAGATTAATTTCTTTTGTCAAATAACCTTGTCGAATTTGGCACAAAAAAATATTCCGTTCACATGATGTGAATGGAATATTTTCAAATTCAAATTTTAAAAAACCTTTAACTGGTATAAAATATATGCAACCAACACAATAAAATTAATTACTGCCACCCATGTGGTACACTGTACTGTGGTCTTGAGCGATTTAATTTCTTTCTCATGTTCCTCTTTTTGAACCATCTTTTTTTCCAGGTCAGCAATGACCATTTGAACATTTCGATAGTTTCTTACATTCTCATCATGAATATTTTCAGAAATATCTTTCTTCATTCCTTCTACAGAAACATTAATGTTCTGCATGGTTTGATCGATGGTAGTAAGCAAAGATTTGCTTTCATCGAGGCTTTCTTGTACATCAGTTGAAAGACGTTCCCCCATTGACTGCATAAATAAATCCATTTTTTCAATAACCATTTGAATATTTCGATCCAGCTCTTCGGAAACATAGTTTGCTTCATTCTTCTTTCTGGCAAGCTCTTGTTCCAATTCCTGAACTCGTTCTTCCTTTGTATGAACAACAGACTGAAGTTCGTGTACCCTTCCCTCTCTTGTTTGAAGCATTTCCTGAAGCTGTCTTGCCTTAACTTTAAACTCATCAATTTGTTTTATTAAAATATCATCTCTATCCAATGCAGTAGGTTTCCTTTCTTTGCTTTTACTGGCATATTTTTTCTTCTTTCCAACGCGAAATAAAATCTCAATACCCATCCCGTCTCCTTTTTTAGAAAAAAGTATCAAATTGAGGCTCCCGGTATGATTGCGCAGTGCCCTTTCCGGTATAGATCACATTTTTATCAATCTCATTTTGTGTAGCTACTCCAATGGAAAATGCCTTGGATTGAATCTGATAGCCATAAGATCCAGCACCTTGGAACAAACTTTTAATATTGGTTACATCTGCTTTCGAAAAAATATCTTGATTCATTACCAAACGGTTCTCTTTGGAAATTGAAATTCCAATACTTTTTAGTTGTGTTTCCATTTCTTTGGTCAAGTTAGTCATGGAAGCAGCTGGCGTAAGAATTTTAGTTGATTTACTGTCTTTAACCGTATCTACAAGCTCATTATAATCCTTCATGAAGCTCTCAACACTTTTCATAATTTGATCTCGATTATAATCATATTTTGTAGATCCATCCGTTTGTTTGATTTCCGATTTCAAAAATACAGAATCATTCCCTTTTGTAAGAAGTTTTTGTGTTGATTCCTTCAAATCATCAGAAGCAGATTTTGTATTTTTCAGATTGAGGTCCGAAGTCTTTTGCTCAATTTTCGTTTTAGACCCATCCGTTGCATCCTGTTTATCATAGTAAGCCTTCGAAAGTTTGTAATAGGAGCCCGAC
>JAGOGN010000042.1 GCA_017996675.1 Lachnospiraceae bacterium
GAGTTGATATCCAAAACAGGCTTCTCTTTGTTTTCCGTATTTTTCTTCTTCTTCAGTCTTTGCTTATTCGGAATCTGTGGGCTAAAATCCGACAAATTAGGCATGGTAAAACCTGACATTCCTGCAAAAGGAGTGTCTTTCATTAAATCATCCATATTCATATCGCCCATGGAATCAAATGTTCGTTGCATACAGGAAGAGCAGATGCATATATTATTTGGAATATGGATCATCTTTCCCGCAACGTGCTCTGGTCTTTTGCAAATATAGCAGATGTCTTCATATTCATCTTCCGAATCCGTATCCGACTGTTCCACGATTTGATTTATTTTTTCTTTCTCTGGATCCTGATTATCAAAATTATTATCCATCCTGTTCTCCTATTTCTCAAAAATATCCAATGTAACTTTTTTCTATTGTAGCTCAAACCTATTGGAATGACAAGGTGCGCAAAGGTTTGTTTATAAAAACATTCGTTTCTTTTTAGAAATCTTTCAAAAATTTTAGTTCGAAAAAAAGAAGCTGCATTTGCAGCCTCCTTTACTTTAAAAAATCTTATTCTTTTTCCGATATCCAGCCTTCTTCATAAGCTTCTAGTAACTTTTTCAAATCCTGAATGGTCTCATACATCACTTCTCCATTATCAGTATCCATAACAAGCTTCCGCTTCTTTACATGTTCGACCAATACTTTATGAGAAAAAATATCTGATTCCTCTTTTACAGCCCTTTCTAAAGATTCGAATGGCTCGTGAGCCGCTAATACAATACCAAAAGAATTAAATGTTAGCGTATATCCCGCAATTCCAGTTGTAGGCTGATAGGCCTTTGAAAATCCGCCATCAATAACTAGTAATTTTCCATTACACTTAATCGGTGATTCGCCCTTCTTTGATGCAACCGGAATGTGTCCATTAATAATATGACCATCTTCTGGGGATAATCCAAATTCCTCGAAAATACGATTTACAATTTCCTCTTTTTCGTATAACTTATAATACGGATTTTTGGGTTCTTTATGAGTTTTTTTATCCTCGATAAAATATCGTTCGAAGGTTGTCATTTTTTCTTTTCCAAAAACAGGGGAATTTTGATTGATCCAAGTAAACCACATCAAATCCTCTCCTCTTTTTTTCTCTTCTAAATCAGTAGAATAGTATGCTTTTCTTGCATAATGATCCAAAATATCATACAGTGCCTTTCCACAGTAATCTTTTCCACAAATGTTGACCTTACGAAAACTTCCATCGTTGTTCATTGGAACACAACCATGAAATAAAAGATTTCCGTTATAGCGTTTATATAAACTACCCTTTGCATAAAGGAAACGAATGTGTTTTTGTAATTTCTCGCATCGTAAAAAAGCTCTGCGAAGTCGCCTGATAATTCTGGATTCCTCTTCCGTTAACTTATAAGGATCCTCTGGATTAATGGTTGGAAAACGCTGATCTAATAATGGATATTCCACTCCTTCCACCATTACCGTTCCTTTTTCCAGATTCATCTGGTGTAACAATAAACGACGTTCCATGCCAAATTCTGGATGTTCTTGAATCAACTGACCTTCCAGCTTAAACTGAATAACTGAAATCGCTTTATGGATTTTCATGTCCAATCCTTTTTCACGAATATCATATTCATCTTCACGATAGTGGATTTTAAAGCACTCACAAGGATCATCCCCATACGTATCCAGCGCAAAACGTGCAAGTGGTAGTAAGTTGATTCCATATCCATCTTCTAAAATATCTAAATTTCCATATCGTGCTGAAATTCTTAAAATCGTCGCCATACAAGAGGTCTGTCCAAGAGCTGCCCCCATCCACAAAATGTCATGATTTCCCCATTGAATATCAATGGAATGATGAACCATTAAGTCGTCCATAATTAAATGTGGGGAAGGACCTCGGTCAAAAATATCTCCAATAATGTGAATATGGTCTACCACCAGTCTTCGAATCAAATCACACATGGCAATGATGAGTGCTGGTGCCTTCCCAATTTGAATTACAGTAGCCACAATCTGCGCATAATAGCCTTCCTGATCCTGTAATGCCGATCGTCCACTCAATAATTCCTCAATTACATAAGCAAATTCTCTTGGTAACGCTTTACGAACCTTAGAGCGCGTATATTTCGAGGAAGAACATTTGGCAATCGTAATGAGTCGGTAAATAATGACTTTATACCATTCCGTCAGATTTCTTCCATCCTTCATCACTTTTTCTAGTTTGAGCTTCGGATAATAGATCAAAGTTGCAAGTTCTTTCTTGTCTTTTTCCAGTAACGCTTCCCCAAATTCATCATCGATTTTTCGGCGGATCGCACCAGAACCATTACGCAAAACATGCGTGAATTGCTCGTACTCACCGTGAATATCTGTCATAAAATGTTCTGTTCCTTTTGGAAGACTTAAAATTGCACTTAAATTAATGATTTCCGTTGCTGCACTAGCTGAATTTGGGTACAGTTTTGACAGACTTCGTAAATACTTCAGATCCCTGTTTTCCATCTCTTCTCCTATTTTGAACTGCTCTTTATTCTGCTGATTCTATCACATGCTGCATTTGATAGAATCCTGGTGCTTTACCTTTTAAAAATTTAGCAGCTTCCACTGCTCCTTTTGCAAAAATTCTTCTGGAATAAGCCGTATGACGGATGGTAATCACTTCATCCAATCCTGCAAAAATAATATCGTGCTCTCCCGGAATACTTCCCCCGCGAACTGCACTAATTCCAATCTCATTGCTTTTTCTTGCCTGATGAAGATTACTACGATCATAAACATATTCATAAGAGTCTTCTAGGGCTTCTTCCATTGCGTTTGCAAGGGCGAGAGCCGTGCCACTTGGTGCATCGATTTTCTGATTATGATGTTTCTCAACAATTTCAATATCAAATCCCTTATGATCCAATTTTTTTGCAATATCCTGTAATGCCTGCATTAAGACGTTAATTCCAAGCGACATATTGGCAGAACGTAAAATTGGAATTTCCATAGATGCAGCTTGAACCTGGCTCATACCTTCCTCTGAAATTCCAGTTGTACACAAAACCAGCGGAAGTTTCTTTTCCACACAGTCCTGAATTAATTGTGGAACTGCAGGAGCTGTCGAAAAGTCAATCACAACATCTGCCTCTTTTTGACACTCTTTGATACTTTGATAAACAGGAAAGTCCAATCCATCACAATTACCGGGATCAATTCCAGCTACGACTGCAACCTGATCCTGATCTTTACAAAGTTCAGCAATCATTTTTCCCATTTTTCCACCACAACCATGTAAGATTATATTAACCATTGTTGCTCCTCTCCCAAAAACAAGGGCTCTTTACAAGAGCCCATATTGTTCCATACATTCTTTCAATTTTTGCTTTGTTCCCTCTTCCATTGCTGTCATTGGAAGGCGTAATCCTCCTACTTCCATTCCTAAAAGGTTCATTGCTGTTTTCACTGGAATTGGATTTACTTCGCAAAACAACCCTTGTGTCAGATGAATCGTATCTAATTGCATCTTGACAGCCTTCTTTTGATCTCCATTTTTATATTCATGACAGATTTCATGAATTTGTGTTGGTATAATATTAGCAAGAACAGAAATAACTCCAATTCCGCCTAGTGCCAAAATAGGAATAATCTGATCGTCATTTCCTGAATATACATCTAAACAGCCATCTGCAAGCGCAAGCATCTGTGCCGTTTGCGAAATATTACCTGCAGCGTCTTTAATTGCAACAATATTTGGAATCGTTCTGGCCAGTTCCACTGCCGTTGCTGGAAGAATATTACATCCAGTTCTGCTTGGAACATTGTACATAACAATTGGCAATGTTACAGCGTTCGCAATTTGCGTAAAGTGTGCAATCAAACCTTTCTGCGTTGCTTTATTATAATAAGGTGTCACAACTAGTAATGCGTCTGCTCCGCATTCCATAGCCTGAACAGATAATTCTACCGCATGTGCGGTATTATTGGAACCTGTTCCTGCGATTACCGGTACTCTTTTATTTGCAGCCTCAACAGCAGTTCTTACACAGACTTCATGCTCTTTTGTTGATAAAGTTGCAGATTCACCTGTGGTTCCACAAATAATGATTGCATCTGTTCCCTTCTCAATCTGAATGTTGACGAGTTCCTTCAATTTTTCTACATGAACCTGATTCTTCTCGTTAAATGGTGTTACAATTGCTACTCCTGAACCATTAAATATGGCCATATCCTTTTCCTCCTGTTTATTCTGCCGAAATTGAGTAAATTTCATCTGCATGAGAACGAAATTCATCCTTCAGCACTCTTCCTGTCATGATTACATCTACATGGTCTGCTTTTTCTGCCAACAATGCGTCTACATCTACTCCCGTAATGATTCCTGCGTCAACTAATCCTAAAACTTCGTCCAACACAACCACATCACACTCTCCTGTTGTAAGCACCTTCTTCGCATAGTGAAAACCGTTGATGATATTCTGACTTTCTTCCCGCTTTTCCTCATCAGAAAGATGTTCGTAAAACTCATCCGCTTTTTCAAAACGGAAAAAACGAATTTCTGGTTCTAAGCGTTCCATAAATTGTATATTAGTCCAGTTCTTTCCTTTCAAAAACTGAATAAAAATAACACTCTTACCCAAACTGGCTTCTCTGATCGCAGTACCCAGTGCAGCAGTTGTCTTACCTCTGCCTTCCCCATAATACACCTGGATTTTACCACTCATATTCTTCCTCCTGGAAAATTTACCTATATCTACAAAAAAAATAACACACTTTCTGTAAAAAATCAATCTTGCTTAATGTATAGATTGTGGTAAAATAGAGGAGATGCCTAGAGATTTAGGAAGAAAGAAGGATTTTATGATTATAAAAAGAGAAGATACCAGAAATATCGCCATTATCGCCCACGTAGATCATGGCAAAACAACACTCGTAGATGAGCTTTTAAAGCAGAGTGGGGTTTTTCGTGCCAATCAGGACGTAGTAGAACGTGTAATGGATTCCAACGATATTGAGCGTGAACGTGGAATTACAATTTTATCCAAAAATACAGCTGTATTTTATAAGGATACTAAAATTAATATTATAGATACCCCTGGACATGCAGACTTCGGTGGCGAAGTAGAACGTGTATTAAAAATGGTAAACGGCGTTGTTTTAGTAGTTGACGCTTTTGAAGGTGCAATGCCTCAGACCAAATTCGTTTTAATGAAAGCACTTGCACTAAAACTCCCTGTAATTGTATGTATTAATAAAATCGACCGACCAGAAGCAAGACCAGACGAAGTAATTGACGAAGTATTAGAATTATTTATGGATCTGGATGCATCTGATGAACAGCTTGACTGTCCTTTCGTATTTGCTTCTGCAAGACATGGATTTGCAATGATTGATTTAAATGATGAAAGCGACAACATGGAAGCATTATTTGAAACTATTTTAAATTACATTCCTGCTCCAACAGGTGACCCTGAAGAACCAACACAAATCTTGATCAGTACCATCGATTATAATGAATACGTTGGTCGAATCGGAGTTGGAAAAGTGGACAATGGTATCTTGAGAGTGAATCAGGAAGCAGTTGTTGTAAATGCTCATGAACCAGAAAAAATGAAAAAAGTTAAAATCAATAAACTCTATGAATTTGACGGATTAAATAAGGTAGAAGTGAAAGAAGCAACTGTTGGTTCGATCGTTGCAATTTCCGGAATATCGGATATTCATATTGGAGATACCATTTGCTCTCCTGCAAATCCTGTTGCGATTCCATTCCAAAAAATATCAGAACCTACTATTTCGATGAATTTCGTAGTAAACGACAGTCCATTAGCAGGTCTGGAAGGTAAATTCCTTACCTCTAGACATATTAAAGAACGTTTGTTTAGAGAATTAAACACCGATGTTTCCCTTCGTGTAGAAGAAACAGAAGATACCGATACCTTTAAAGTATCCGGTCGTGGAGAACTTCACTTATCTGTTTTAGTAGAAAATATGCGTAGAGAAGGTTATGAATTTGCAGTAAGTAAAGCCGAGGTTCTTTATCACACAGATGAAAATGGAAAAAAAATGGAGCCTATGGAACTTGCTTATATTGATGTGCCAGAAGAATTTACCGGTGCTGTAATCGAAAAATTAAGCCAGAGAAAAGGTCAGCTTCAAAATATGGGTTCTATCGCTGGTGGTTATACAAGAATTGAATATAATATTCCTGCAAGAGGACTGATTGGATATCGTGGAGACTTTTTGACTGATACCAAAGGAAATGGTATTATCAATACTATTTTCAATGGCTACGAAGAGTTTAAGGGAGATATTCAGTATCGTAAACAAGGATCTCTGATTTCTTTTGAGTCTGGAGAATCCGTGACATACGGATTGTTTTCCGCCCAGGAACGTGGTACACTGTTTATTGGGGCTGGGGAAAAAGTTTATGCCGGCATGGTTATTGGACAAAGTGCGAAGCCAGAAGATGTAGAATTGAACATTTGTAAGAAGAAACATTTAACCAATACTCGTTCTTCCGGAGCTGATGACGCTTTAACCTTAACACCTAGAAAAGATTTAAGTTTAGAGCAGGCTCTTGACTTTATCGATGCGGACGAATTACTGGAAGTTACACCAACCAGCTTACGTATCCGCAAGAAAATTCTAGACCCAACCATGCGTAAACGTGCAGGATACCGTAAATCCTAGTACCATCATACATAAGGGGGATAACTAAATGAACAACGAATGGTCACTGGACGTACTCTACAAAGGTTTTGATGATCCTGCTTTTATAGCAGATTTCAAAACTGTAGATACCTTAATCGAAGAAAGTCATACACTCAGTGCAGCACTTTCTTCCATGTCAGAAAAAGAGGGGATTCTGGCAATTATTAGTTTCCGTGAAAAAGCATCTACTAGTTTGAGCAAACTGTTTCACTATGTGATGTTACGTCAGACTACTGACACAACCAATCCGGAAACAACCAGTCTGATCGGAAAATTAACCGAAAAAGAATCCGATTCTTCCAAAGACGATGTTATTTTTGACAAGTTTATCGCAAATGCATCCTCATTGGATCAGTTAATTGAAGAAAATGATGTTTGTAAAGAATACGCTTACTATCTCAGACAGATTCGCAAGAATTGTTCTCATTTGCTTTCTGATGATGTAGAAGAAATGATTTCAAAAATGAATCTTACCGCAGGTGGATCTTGGGCTTCTCTTTTCGATTATCTGACTTCCACAGTTGAAGCAGATTACAATGGAGAAAAGATTACGCTTTCTGCAGTTCGTAACTTAGCATACAGCAGTGATGCTTCTGTTCGTAAGGCAGCTTACGACGCAGAAATTGCTTGTTATGAGAAAATCAAAGATCCAATTGCTTATGCATTAAACAACATCAAAAAGCAGGTCAACATGCTTTCTGAAAAGAGAGGATATGAATCTCCTCTTGCCATGACATTAGAACAATCCAGAATGTCTAAAGAAACTTTAGATGCTTTATGGACTGCTGTTGAAGAATATCTTCCAAAATTTCAGTCTTACCTAAAAAGAAAAGGTGAACTTTTAGGATATAAGAATGGTCTTCCATGGTTTGAAATGTATGCCGCTATTGGCAAATCAGAAAAAACCTTCACCGTTGAAGAAGCACGTGAATATTTGATTTCTCACTTCAGTCATTTCTCTAAAGACATGGCTGATATGATGACAGAAGCATTTGATCACTCCTGGATCGACTTCTTCCCACGTCCTGGAAAAGTTGGCGGAGCATTCTGTGATAACCTGACAGACCAGAAACAAAGTCGTGTGTTAACCAACTTTGATGGAACCTTAAATTCAATTGGAACACTTGCTCATGAGCTTGGACATGCTTACCATGGTCTTCATATTCAGGATCACAAACCACTGAATACACATTACACCATGCCAGTTGCAGAAACAGCCTCTACTTTTAACGAAAACGTTATTATGAGTGCCGCAATTGATCAGGCTACTGGAGAAGAAAAGCTTGCATTAATTGAAAGTCAGCTTCAGGATTTCACTCAGACAATTTGTGATATTTATTCACGCTTTGTTTTTGAAAATACCGTATTTAATAAAACAAAAGATGAATTCTTATTCCCAGATCAGTTAAAAGTAATCATGACAGATGCTCAGATTAAAGCTTATGGTGAAGGATTAGACCCTGAATACAGACATCCATTTATGTGGACCTGTAAAGGACATTATTATTCCGAACACTTAAGTTACTATAACTTCCCATATGCATTTGGTGCACTATTCTCAAAAGGACTTTATGCAATGTACCGCAAAGAGGGTGAATCCTTTGTTCCAAAATATCAGGAATTGTTAAAAGCAACTACCATTTGTGACGTTGAAGATGTTGCTAAAATGGTTGGCGCTGATATTACCAAACCGGATTTTTGGCGCGAAAGCTTACAGCTCATCGCTGATTCCATTGATCAGTTCATGGAACTAACCAAATAAGTTTGTTTTTTACAAGGAGCTGTGTCTAAAAAGACACAGTTCCTTTTATTTGTAATTTTATCTATAAAAATTTCTAATTCAAGCCTATTTTATGGGTTTTTTGCGGTTGACACTCCCCTTCTTCTTTGTTAGAATTGGTAATTAGTATATATTGTGTGTTAGAGAGAAAGGATGAACGTGAAAATGGGAAAAATAATTGGTGAAGGTATTACTTTTGATGACGTTTTGCTTGTACCGGCATACTCGGAAATCACACCTAATCTAGTTGACCTGTCCACAAATCTGACTCAAAAGATCAGATTAAATATTCCAATGATGAGTGCTGGAATGGATACGGTTACAGAGCATAGAATGGCAATTGCCATGGCTAGACAGGGTGGAATTGGTATTATTCATAAGAATATGTCCATAGAGGCACAGGCCGATGAGGTAGATAAAGTAAAGCGCTCAGAGAACGGAGTCATTACAGATCCTTTTTCTTTATCAGCGGATCATACTTTACAGGATGCGGATGACTTAATGGCGAAATATCGTATCTCCGGTGTCCCAATTACAGACAATGGTAAATTAGTCGGAATTATCACAAACCGTGACTTAAAGTTCGAAGAAGATTTTACGAAGAAAATATCAGAATCCATGACATCTGAAGGTCTGGTTACTGCTCTAGAAGGTATCACTTTAGAAGAAGCCAAGAAAATTTTAGCAAAAGCCAGAAAAGAAAAGCTTCCAATCGTAGACAAGAACTTTCACTTAAAAGGATTAATTACAATAAAAGATATCGAAAAGCAAATCAAATACCCACAATCTGCAAAGGACTCCCAAGGACGCTTACTTTGTGGTGCTGCTGTTGGAATGACTGCATCCATGATGGAACGTGTTACAGCATTATACAATGCCCGCGTAGATGTTATCGTACTAGATTCTGCACATGGCCATTCTGCAAACATTTTAAATGCAGTAAGAGAAATTAAGACAACCTATCCTGACCTTCAGGTGATTGCTGGTAATGTGGCAACTGCGGATGCAACCAGAGACTTAATTAAAGCTGGAGTTGATGCGGTGAAAGTTGGAATCGGACCTGGTTCTATTTGCACCACTCGTGTGGTTGCAGGTATTGGTGTTCCTCAAATCACAGCTGTAATGGATTGTTATGAAGCTGCCAAAGAATTCAACATTCCAATTATCGCTGACGGTGGAATCAAATACTCTGGTGATATGACCAAAGCACTAGCTGCAGGCGCATCTGTTTGTATGATGGGAAGTATTTTTGCAGGATGTGATGAAAGTCCTGGAACTTTTGAATTATTCCAGGGAAGAAAATATAAAGTATATCGTGGAATGGGTTCTCTTGCAGCAATGGAAAACGGCAGCAAAGATCGTTACTTCCAGGAAAATGCCAGAAAATTAGTTCCAGAGGGTGTAGAAGGTCGTGTTGCCTATAAAGGTACTTTGGAAGATACCGTATATCAGTTAATCGGTGGTATCCGTTCCGGTATGGGATATTGTGGAACAAAAGATATCGTAGCTCTTCAGTCCAACGGACAATTTGTTAAAATCTCAGCTGCTTCCTTAAAAGAAAGTCATCCACATGACATTCACATTACAAAAGAAGCACCGAACTATAGTTTAGATTCTTGATTATCATAATTTTTAAATAAGCAACAATCATAAAAGAGGATTGACCTTCACTTGATGTGAAAGATCAATCCTCTTATTTAAACTCTTTATTTCAAAAAACGTTCCATCCAGTTGGTAATTTCTGTCAATCTTCTAAGTCGATGTTTTGGTTTTCCCGATCTGGACAATTCATGGTTTTCTCCCTTAAAATAACACATTCTTACTTCTACCCCATGGTCTGCCAGCGCGGTATAAAATTGCATTGCTTCAGCCATAGGACATCTATAATCTTCATCCGAATGAATAAATAAAACCGGAGTTTTTACATTCTGAGCGTATTTTAATGGGGAATGATCCCACATCTGATCCACATCTTCATAAAATTCTGCATCATTTTGATCGGTTGCAAAGTAAGTTCCGATATCTGAAATTCCATAGAAGGAAATCCAATTAGAAATCGAGCGTTGTGTTGCAACACAAGCAAATCGGTCCGTATGACCAACGATCCAGTTTGTCATAAATCCACCGTAAGATCCGCCAGTCTCTCCCACTCTCTTTCTATCTATCATTGGATACTTGTCTAAAACAGCATCGGTAAAATCCATAATATTCTGGAAATCGATGGTGCCGTATTTTCCCCTGATATCAGCAAATTCATTTCCTC
>JAGOGN010000214.1 GCA_017996675.1 Lachnospiraceae bacterium
TCCACTTGACTGAAAAAGAAAAGATGCTTGAGAAAGCAAATGATATTGGTGTTTTAGCGACAGAAAATGAGGATATCCGTTCTTTACGAGAAATGATTACTTATGGATTAAAAGGAATGGCAGCTTATGCGCACCATGCGCTAACGGCAGGGAAAGAAAATCCAGAAATATATATATTTATGTATCAGACATTAGCAGATTTGCTAGACGAAACGAAGTCTGTGGAGGAGCTTGTAGCACTGACATTAAAGACAGGAGAGTTTGGAGTAAAAGCCATGGCTTTATTAGATGAAGCTAATACTTCTAAATATGGAAATCCTGAAATTACATCCGTTGATATCGGAGTTCGTCAAAATCCTGGAATATTAGTATCCGGGCATGATTTGACTGATTTAGAACAGTTACTAGAACAGACAAAGGGTACAGGGGTAGATGTGTACACCCATAGTGAAATGTTACCGGCGCATTATTATCCAGCCTTTAAGAAATATGATCATTTTGCAGGAAATTACGGTGGATCTTGGTGGCATCAGATCACAGAGTTTGAAACATTTAACGGACCGATTCTGTTTACCACAAATTGTATTGTTCCGCCTAGAAAGGAAGAAATCCGTAAGAGGATCTTTACGACAGGAGCTTCTGGATTCCCAGATTGTATTCATATTTATGAAGATGATAACGGAAAGAAAGATTTCTCTGCACTTATTGAAATGGCAAAGAAGTCTGAGCCACCGAAAGAAATTGAAACAGGATCAATTGTTGGTGGATTTGCTCACCATCAGGTTTTTGCCCTTGCAGATAAGGTAGTAGAAGCGGTTCAGTCTGGGGCTATCAAAAAATTCTTTGTTATGGCTGGATGTGATGGAAGAATGAAATCCAGAGAATATTACACGGAATTTGCTAAGAAACTTCCGAAGGATACGGTGATTTTAACAGCTGGCTGTGCAAAATATCGCTATAATAAACTGGATTTGGGAGATATCGGTGGAATCCCAAGAGTATTAGATGCTGGTCAGTGTAATGATTCTTATTCATTAGCGTTGATTGCGTTGAAATTAAAAGAAGTGTTTGGGTTAGAAGATGTGAATGAATTACCAATTGTATACAACATCGCATGGTATGAACAAAAAGCGGTCATTGTATTGCTTGCCCTCTTATCGTTAGGTGTTAAGAATATACATTTAGGACCAACATTGCCAGGATTCTTATCAGCAAATGTGGCTAAAGTTTTAGTTGAGCAGTTTGGCATCGCTGGAATTCAGACAGCGGATGAAGATATTCAGTTGTTTTGTAATTAAATAAAGTACAGGACTGTGTACCCGATTGTGTATACAGTCCTGTTTTTTTGAAAAAAAATTACCAGATACCTAAAAAGTGTTGCAGAAAAAGACTTACCAGTGTAATTCCAATCCAGCAGAAGAATCCCATAATGATTGGTTTACCACCCGTTTTAATAAGTTTGATAATATTGGAATTTAGTCCAATACCCGCCATTGCAAGCACAATAAAGAATTTACTGCATTCTTTAATAGGAATGAAAAAGGATGAAGGCAAACCAAAATTCGTTGTAATGGTTGTAAAAACGGAAGCTAGAAGAAAGAATAGAATAAAAAATGGAAAAATCTTTTTTAGATCAAATGTTTTGGTTTGTTCTTTTTTCGCTTTGCTGGTACGAAAAGCAGCTAATCCAAGGGTAATCGGGATAATTGCCAGTGTGCGGGTCAGTTTTACTGTGACAGCCTTATCTAGTGTTGCATTTCCTAAATGGTACATGCTGTCCCAGGTTGATGCTGCTGCAGTAACAGAAGAAGTATCATTAATTGCAGTACCCGCAAATACACCAAAGGCATTTCCAGAATGTGTATTGAAATGGAGCATACTTCCTAAGGCTGGAAAAGTAAGGGCTGCAATAACATTAAAAAAGAAAATAACTGAGATTGCCTGAGCAACTTCTTCGTCATCAGCTTCGATGACGGGAGCGGTTGCAGCAATTGCAGAACCGCCACAGATGGAAGAACCAACACCTACTAATGTTGAAATCTTACTTGGAATATGCATCCATTTGTGGAGTATAAATGAAATGAGAAGTGAGGTCAGAATCGTTCCTATAATAATGGGGAGAGATTGCTTTCCTGTTTCAAAAATAACATTTAAATTGAGACCGAATCCCAATAAAACTACAGCGTATTGTAGAATTTTTTTGGAAACATAACGAATACCGGGTTCGAAAATTTTCTTGTCTTTTATCAATTGAGTGAGGATCATTCCACCAATAATGGAAAAAACTGGTCCCCCTATAATTGGGAAAAAACGGCCTAGAATCCAGGATGGAATTGCGATGAGTAAGCAAAGTGCGATTCCTTTATAAGTCTGCTTAATTGTGTTCATGTTGTACTCCTTTATTTTTTCTTAGAAAAGCATATCATAGAAATGCAATAAAATAAAATTATAATAATTTATGAAAGCATAAAAAATATTTATGAATAAGAAAAAAAGGAGTATACTTAAAAGAAAAGGAGGCGGAAAATGATTGATGGGAAAATACAGACGTTCTTGACCGTCTGTCGCTATATGAATTATACAAAAGCATCGGAAGAGCTGCATATTACTCAACCAGCAGTTTCGCAGCAAATTCATGGTTTAGAGGAGTATTATCATACAAAATTATTTGTTCAGGAAGGCAGGAAGCTGTTATTAACAAGAGCAGGAGAAATACTATATCATGCCAGTATTGCATTATGCCAGAACGATCGAATGTTAAAAGAAGAGCTCCTTCATTCGGAGCAAAAAGAAGGCCCTCTGGATTTCGGTGCAACGCTTACGGTAGGAGAATATTTGATGGCAGACCGGATTGAGACTTATCTGGAACGCCATCCTTTTAGTAAAGTTCGGATGGTAGAAGGCAACACAGAGAAGTTATTGCAACAATTAAAAAACGATGAAATTGATTTTGCAATTGTAGAAGGAAATTTTAAAAAAAGTGAATTCGATTTCGAAACATTTTCCAGAGAGCGCTATATTCCAGTGATGCATATGGATTATCAGTGCAAAAATGAGATTCAACGATTCAGTGATTTGCTAGATGAATGCTTGATTACGAGAGAAGAAGGTTCCGGTACAAGAGATATCTTGGAAAAGTATATGGAAGCGAAAAACCTTTCTGTTTTTGATTTTGACCAGACAGTGGAAATCGGTGGAATTCAGGCGATAAAGACATTGGTAAAGAGGAAGATAGGGATTACCTTTGTTTATGAAGCGGCTGTAAAAGAAGAGATTTTGTCAGGAGAATTTGTGGAAATAAGGCTCAAAGATTTTGTGGCATTTCATG
>JAGOGN010000215.1 GCA_017996675.1 Lachnospiraceae bacterium
TTCGAATATTTAATTGGTAAATCAGTAAATTACTAAAATACAGTAATCCATTTACCACCCCTAAATAAATGGCAAATCTTCCACCTTCTACATGAAACAGATTCTTGTAATCTGGTAAAAAAGCAAAACTTAATGCGATACAAAGAACATAATTAAATACCGTTACCGCTTTCATGTTCTTGCAATACTGTTCCGAATAGCGAATCATAACCCCCATACCACAGCTACAAATTGTTGCTAACAATAAATAAATCATTTCCAATTCTCCATTCTTTCATACTGTAGAAAATAATAATAGAAATCCTACTACAAGTCAATCTTTTTCCCTCTACTATTAACATTGTTTTTTTATTTTTTGTTTGCTATAATTACAATATTCAGTGGAGAGGAGAGTCGAATGAAAAGATTTTTCAAAAAATTAGGAAGTATACTCATGTGTCTGCTTCCGTTTATTATTACATTAGGTCTGCAAATTATTTTAACATTTCCTGTTCTGATTTATTACCTGATTGGTAAAATTAGCCTTTCAAAAGAGCAGGTTGATATTTTCGATATTTTGCAAAATATCGCCCAGTTAGTCACCGATTCCGATTTTGTTGTAATTCTTACCCTTGCGTGGGCGATTTCCAGCACCATTCTTTTTTTCATCTGGTACCAAAAAATTCGGAACAGGAAGCTCCATCGACCAATCAGGCAGCTATTTAGTCCACTTTCCCTTTTGGGACTCTTACTGATGGTAGTTGGAATGCAACTTTTCATTAATTTCGCTTATTCCGGTATCGAACTAATCCATCCAGAATGGTTTACCACTTATGAAAAGTTAATGGATCAGACGAATTTTAGTACAATAGGCGCAGCTCTTATGACCATTTACGCCATATTCGGAGCGCCAATTCATGAAGAACTCGTATTTCGTGGTGTAACGATGCATTATGCTAAGAAAGCAATGCCTTTCTGGGTTGCAAATGTGTTACAGGCACTTTTATTTGGTGTGATGCATTTTAATATCATCCAGGGAACCTACGCTTTTCTAGCTGGCTTGGTCCTAGGTTATATTTATCAACATACCAAGAGTCTTCGTGTCAGTATCCTATTCCACATGCTGTTTAACTTAATGGGTTCCGTTCCTATTTTCAACAGCCTTGGAAAAGAACTACCGCCATATGTATTTTTATCTTTAATTGGTTGCTTCATTACAGTAATGGGTATTATTTTATTTCATAGCAAAAAACAGACCACCAATTGATGGTCTGTTTTTTTTTACTGAATATTCATATCTACTTTAATTTTCTTAAGGTTCCAAATTTCTTTGGCATATTCTTCAATGGTTCGATCGGATGAGAATTTACCTACATTGGCTACATTCAACATCGCCATTTTCGCCCATCTTGCCCCGTCTTTATATGCTTCTTCCACCTGTTGCTGAGTTTCTTTATAGGAATCAAAGTCTTTTAAGATGAAATAAGTATCAGCCTTTTCTGTCACGTTAGTATTCAACAAAGAATCATATATTCTACGGAATAATTCAGAATCAGTTTTTGAAAATGTTCCATCCACTAACTGTAATAGAACTTTTCGAACATCTGCATTTGTATTAAAGATCTCCATTGGATCATAATCTCTATTTTTTTCATGCGCAATGACTTCTTCTGCTGACATTCCGAAAATAAACGCATTTTCCTCGCCCATTTCTTCCACCATCTCTACATTGGCTCCGTCCATGGTTCCGATTGTTAATGCACCATTCAACATGAATTTCATATTTCCAGTTCCACTTGCTTCTTTACTTGCTGTAGAAATCTGCTCGCTCACATCTGCTGCTGAAAAAATCATCTCCGCATTGGAAACTTTATAATCTTCAATAAAGACAACTTTAATCTTTCCTTCAATAGAATCATCATTATTAATCACATCTGCTACGGAAGTAATTAATTTAATAGTCAGCTTTGCAGTTTCGTATCCAGCTGCAGCTTTTGCGCCAAAAATGAAGGTTCTTGGGTAAAAATCCATCAAAGGATTTTCTTTAATCTTTGAATATAAATAAATTACATGCAAGATATTCAACAGCTGTCTCTTATATTCATGCAAACGCTTTACCTGAACGTCAAAGATCGAACGTGGATCCACTTCAATACCATTATGCACACGAATGTATTCCGCTAACTTCAGTTTATTCAGATATTTAATATGCATGAACTCCTGTTGCGCTTTCTCATCGTCTGCGTAAACTGCTAATTTCTTAAGATGTGACAAATCTGTAATCCAGTCATTTCCAATGCGACCAGTAATCCATTTTGATAAATTCGGATTTCCATGATATAAGAATCTTCTTTGAGTAATTCCGTTTGTTTTATTATTGAACTTTCCAGGGAACATCTCATAAAAATCTTTCAATTCCTGTTTCTTTAGGATTTCAGTATGAAGTCGTGCTACACCATTGACGGAATGACCAGCTGCAATTGCTAAATGAGCCATTTTCACCTGACCATCAAAAATAATCGCCATCTTGCTGACCTTTTCATAGTCTCCTGGATAAGCAGATTCAATCTGAGCCACAAATCTACGATTGATCTCTTCGATGATCTGATAGATTCTTGGCAGTAGTCTGGAAAAAATCTCAATTGGCCATTTTTCAAGTGCTTCTGCCATAATCGTATGGTTGGTATAAGCGCAGGTCTTGGTTGTAACATCCCATGCATCTTCCCACTCCAGACCTTCTTCATCCATAAGAATTCTCATTAATTCCGCTACCGCTACTGTAGGATGAGTATCATTCATCTGAATGGCAACCTTCTCATAAAGTTTACGAATGTCTGGGTGATTTTTATTATATTTCCAGAAAATTCTTTGCAAGGATGCTGACACAAAGAAATACTGCTGTTTTAATCTAAGTTCCTTACCAAAAATATGATTATCATTTGGATATAGGACATCTACCAAAGTACGGGCCAGATACTGTTGTTCTACTGCCTTTTTATAATCTCCCTTATCAAAAGACTGTAGCTCAAATACTTCCATTGGTTCCGCATCCCACATCATCAGCGTATTGACCATATTGTTATTATATCCGGCAATTGGCATATCATAACATACTGCACGTACAGAATCATAATCTTTTTGGATGAATTTCAAAGTTCCATTTGGCTGCCTTACAGCTTCCACTCTTCCTCCGAATTTCACTTCAAAACTACGCTCTGGTCTTTTTAGTTCAAACGGATAGCCATGCTCTAACCAATTATCTGGTTCTTCAATTTGATATCCATTTTCCATCTTTTG
>JAGOGN010000216.1 GCA_017996675.1 Lachnospiraceae bacterium
TTTTCACACTTAACAATCCATCCATTTCCCACTTACGCTTCGTCTCAATTCCGGTTTGCAGTACCCAGAGTGTAATCGGTATGATACTCCCTGCCTTCTCTGCAATCGGAATAAATTCCATCGGCGGGATAAAACCATCCTTTGGATGATTCCAGCGTATCAATGCTTCCAACCCAGATAGTTTTCCGCTTTTCAAATCATACTGCGGCTGATAATACAAAAGAAACTCTTTCGCTGCAATGGCTCTCTTTAATTGTGCGTTCATCTGACTAAGTTTCATGGCGTCTTCATACATTTTCTTTTCAAAGAACACATATCCGTCTTTTTTATTCTCTTTTTTATAAAACATAGCAATCTCAGCATTTTGCATGAGTGTACTGTAATCGGTTCCATGCTCCGGATAAACTGCGATTCCCATACTTGCACTCACGTGTAAAATATCACCATTTGTTTTCCATGGTCTGCGAATATTCAACATTAACAGGTCCAATTTCGAATGGAAATCATCTTCCTCCTCCATTACATGTAGGATTGCAAACTGATCTCCACTGATATGCGCAACCATATCCGGACAAGAAAACACATCACTCATCACTTTGGATATATACTGTAGGTACACATCTCCCGTCCCTTGCCCATACAAATCATTAATATGTTTCATATCATCCACGTCCACATTCACAATACAAACCTTCTGTTTCATGGATAGTTTTTGTGAGACCTCCTGTTCAAAAAAGGCACGATTTGGAAGCAGACTAAGAGAATCAAAATATGCTAACTTCTCAAGTTTATCTTCCATTTCCTTCTTCTCTGTGATATCTGTATGAGAGCCTGCCATCCGAACCGGATGTTCCTCTTGGTCCCAAACACCTTTTCCACGACTGAGGATCCAACGATACTCATTTGCCTTATTCCGTCTCCGATAAATTGCCTCATAAACCCCAGTCTTTCGTTCAAAATACTGTTCCAGTTCATTCCTGCACCGTTCCCAGTCTCCCGGATAATAAAGTTGCTCCCATGCAAATATAGTGGAGCCAATTTCCTGACTTTCGTACCCAAAATCCTGCTTCCATTTATCCGAAACGTAATAAACATCATTCACAATATCCCAGTCCCAGATTCCATCTGTTACACCTTCTGTAACTAAGCGATATCGTTCTTCACTGACTCCTAGTTCCGTTCTCTGTCTGTCCAGCTCCTCATTCATCGCAACCATTTCTTCATAGATCGCATTCAGCTCTTCATAACTACTCACAAGCGAATCCATCGTCTTACGATATAGTAAAAATGCGCGGTAAATAATCAGGTAAAAAATCACACCAGTTGCAAACACATAGAACCATCCCTTAAACAACTGGATTTGACGATAGATTTCTTCGTTCTGCACTAAAGCAGAAAGTATCCGGTCCGACAGTAGAATCCACAGACTACCAATCACAATATAAATCAAAGTAATGTAGGAAGCTGTATGTTTTGGCCGAATCCGCCGGTCCTTATCATATTCTTTCGTAATAACTGATTCATTAATGATGTGATTCATTTGATCCTTATCCATGCCGTCACTCCTTATTGTAAATTACGAGGATGAATTAATTCTGTGATATTTTTTCATTATAAGCTAATTTACAATATTTTACAATAAATAGTCGCTACAAATACCTCTTTATTTGTAAGGAGCCAGCTTTTATTGTTTTCGCATTTGATTTGGTTGTTACTTCACAAATTCTACAGCAATTGTTCCATTACTTGTAGATGCAGAAATCTTTCTCTCTTTTCCTTTTCCCCATCCATTCGGAAGGTTATTCGAACCATTCGTCGTATGGCTAACAATTTGATAATCCTCAGGATTGCCCAAAATCTTTCCTTTAATCGATCCGTTTGTTGTGCTAAGGTCTAGTTCCATCACATCAAGATCTTCAAATTTTAGACTTCCATTTGTAGTTCTTAAATTTAATTGTTGACGTACTTTACAGTTATTGACCTTGATTGCACTATTCGTCGATTTCGCACTGCAGCGATTTGCCAACACACTCTGAATGATAATGCCTGCATTGGTAGTGTGAATATCAATTGCATCCGCCTGCACCTGTTCGAGTCGAATCCCACCATTGGATGTTTCAATAAATAATGCAGACGCAATCGCCACCTGCTTACAACGAATTCCACCATTCTTTGTAGTCAATTCTACCAATTTCATTTGATTTTGTGGAATCTCTACAATAATAGGAGCAACGGTTGTGTGAATTCGAAATTTCAAGAAATTAAATCTACTTCTCTGCTTTTGCTTAAAGTAGAACATTCCATCTGCTTCATAGTAGATGATTTCATCATCGTCCTGTGCTTCATAACAAATTCTTATCTGATCATCTCTCGACTCAACCAAATGAATTCCTCTGTCCTCTGCCTGAACTTTAACTGTGTTAACATGCCCTTCTGGCAAATAAACCCCTTGTTCTTTTTGTACAGCTCCTGCTTTTTTTTCTTCCCCATGAGAATATTCACTCTTTAATCGGTTTGCAATATCCTTCGGGCTATCCAGGCGTTGTATCACTTCTTCTTCTGTCACACCTGCCTCCATGCCATCCATAATCAATTCCTCGTAATACGCACGAATTTCATCCTTTTCGCTTTGCTCAAAATACTCAATTTCCCGAAATAACTCTTCAAAAAAATCTTGTTTATTCATCTTGATCCCCCTTGGCTTTTCCGTAATTTTTAACAAACTCGTAAATACTTTTCATTTCATCCCATTCTGCTAAGAATTCATTGATCTTCGCAATTCCTGCTGACGTAATGGTAAAATACTTTCTTGTCCTGCCATTATGTTCCTGTGAATAGGTCGTAACGCATCCTGTATTTTCCAATCTTCTTAAAATTGGGTACATCGTCGAATCATTCACTTCAATACATTTTGAAACATCTTGTATGATCTGATACCCATAGGATGACTCTTGACTCAGTACCGCCAATACACACACATCCAAAATCCCTTTCTTTCTCTGTATATCCATTCCGGCTCCTTTCTTTAATACTCTGCGATACATATCATGCAATGCATAGTATGTTTTATATAGTATGTATAATATAGTATCTCTGCTTACTTGTCAATCTTTTTTTGCACAAAAAAACGAGACGCATAAGCGTCTCGCTAAAAAGCAAATCTTAAATGATACAAATATCCATGGATGATACAAATCGTACATAGAATCTATAGTTTAAAAGTCTTTTTATGTTGTTTGCCTTAATTAAGCTACAGTTACGTTCATA
>JAGOGN010000217.1 GCA_017996675.1 Lachnospiraceae bacterium
ATACAGATATACTTTGTTCTTTAAAATTGGTCGTTTATTTTCCATCCAGCGATTTCCTTTCAGCCTGACTTTTACTATACTCTGCTCCTACTTCAAAATGATATTTTACGATTCCAAGATCCACTTTACCTAAGATTACACCTTGATCGCTTATCGCCACTTCTCCATCCTGATAGTCAATCTTAAATTTTTGCTGATTGACCGCTGTAGGTGCTAATAGCGCCATCTCTACCCCAAAATTAAACCAGTCTGGCGTATCTAATGTAGTTCCTACTACCTGTACTGCCGATTTCGTTTTGCGCGATTTGCCAGGATTTACTCCATAACCAATTGCAATAACGATTACCAGCCTCTCCCCTTCCTCAATCTTTGCTGGGATTTTTTTACGATTAAAAGTCCCTGCCCAACAGGTATTTAAACCAAGCTGCTGTGCAAATAAGACCAATTGCTCTCCATAATAGCCCACTCTTTCATCCAAGTCAGAGGTATCTTTTCCAACACAGGCAATTACACTTGGTGCACTTCCCAAACCCATAGCTCGATTTAGTAATTTATTAAAAGTCTGACCGGCCTCCTCAATCAGTTGAATATTTAAATTCCCTTTTTGATTTAACTCCTGAATCTTCTCCAGCAATTTTTGAACAACCTCTGCGTCCATTCTTTTGTCTTCATATTGCCGTACGGAATGTCTATTTTTGATTGCTTCGATTTCAAATTCATAATTCATATCCATAATCCTGCCTTTCCTCGTTTGGATACGCCGATATCCTTTATCAACACTCTACCATCACATATACATAATTATTTTAAATAGCAGTGCCAAAATTGCGAGCGTATTTCTACCACAATTTCTCCTTCTTTGGCTATTTTCTCAGAAAAAAATTCTATTAATTCTTTCTCCGATTTTCTTAATATCTTTTCCTGTTGTGGGTAGACACTCAATAATTTTAAAAACAAATCCTCCGCATCATTATAGTGCCAACTATTAGGCAAGAGAACTGATTCTACTTTTCCAAAATATTTACTCAAAAGCGCTATCAACTCATCTCTTTGCATAATCTCCTGATTCGTCAAATCCTCAAGGAAGCATCCTTCACATCCTAGTTCATCCAAAATATTCTTTAACCAGCCATTCCAATCCTTCACATAAGCTCCATTAAATGAAAACATTCCATCATCACAAAGTACCTGACTCACACGGTTAAAAAACCGTTCTTTATCTTTTAAAACCCCGCCAATATAATGAGCAATAATATAATTATATTTTCCTTCTAAATGAATCTGGTCCCACGCTTCTTCGGTTTCCACATCATAGAATTTGACATTCATCTCAACATCTTCCGCCAGCTCATTTTTATGCTCTGAAATATATTCTACGAAATCATCTGCCCATGTTCCATGTAAATCATAACCAACTATCTTGGTGCCCACCTCAATTTCTTTCCAATTATTTCTCCAAAGTTTGGAGTATCCGCATCCAAGATCTAATACTTTACTATTTTTTTTCAAATTCAACGAACGAAAGAGCCTTACATACCAGTCCATTTCTACTCCGGTGTGCTTCAAAGCATCCCAATGTCTTTCATCTGCATTTTGATCGATGTTAATCAACCGGATGATCTCTGCGGCATTGTCCCAATCCAAATTTCCTACAATCCGTTCCAAAATTCCGTTAATTGCTTTAATTGCCTTACTAATCTGATACTGTTTCTCTTCCATCAGACGTACCTGCTCCCGTAATACCAGTTCAATATCCTGTTCATCTGGCGAATTCAGTCTGTCCCGAATCTCTTCCAAAGAGAAACCAACCTTTTTCAGTGCAAGGATTTTTTCCAGAACATTTAACGCCTCCTTGTCATATAAACGATAGCTCCCTTCCGAATAACCTGATGGCTTCAAAAGACCTTTCTCGTCATACAATCGAACCGCTTTTTGAGAAACGCCTGCCTTCTTTGCAATTTCTCCTGATGTCATTTTTTCACTCATATCATTCAATCTCCTTTTCTTGGGTATTCCCTATAACTTATTTATGAGGGATGCCCCAAGGGTAGAGTCAATAGAAAAAATAAAACTAATATATATTTCCTTGTTTGGAATCTTTTACTCCAAATATACTTAATTTCCTCTAATATCTAATTCATCAAACAAACCATCGTTACTCCCCCACGTATATACAATGTAAAAATTATCCGTTTTAATATCTGTTTTAAAAGACAAATTTTTATGTTCAACAACTTGGACTTTTTGATCCTTTTGGTTTTCTACAGTAAATTTAGATGTTTGATTCGAATATCCTTTATAATACTCACTCAGTTGATTTAATGATAATTCACTTTTAATTAAAATTGCTCCAAAATATTGCATCCCATTTCCGTTTCCCACCAATTTACCTGCAAGTGAAATGCTTTCCTTATATTCCGTCTTTTCTGGTATCGGTAATTCAACTACTGTCTTTGCCGTTTCTTTTGCAACAATATTGTTTGAAACCGGAATCGCAATCAACAATCCAATCATAACAACTGTAATAATACATCCGATTACTACCAATATTTTTTTCATAAACTGTCTCCTTTTATGATACCTCCCCATGATCTTCAGGTATCACAGCTTTTATATTTTTTTCGTAAAACAAATGATTCGATTTGCTTCCTTGAATCCCATTTTCAAATGGAATTTCAGGCTATCCTCATTTACAAGCTCACAATCACTGGCAAATTCTGTACATCCCTGTTCTCTCGCCCACTGTTCACAAACTCTGAGTAACTCTCCTGCAAGTCCCTTTTTCCGATAAGCTTCTTCAACTAAAATTCCCTCTAAATATCCTACTGGGGAAGATTCTGTTCCCTCGACATAATCATGTCGTAATCCACATTGTGCAAACCCTACTGCAATTTCATCAATGAACACTAGGAATATCGCACTGCTTCCTTGATGAATCTCTTCTGAAAAATCTTGCGCCATTTCCTCTAACGAGTGAGATTCCCACATTTGTATAGCTAACTTTGCAATTGTTTCAACATCCTGTTTTGTGGCTCTTCTAATACTTGTATTCATTTTTTCAACTCCCCCTTACTATTTAATTTGTATAATTTTATAACAAATTTCGCTCGTTGCAACCACCAACTACTACGCAACTTTTCGGTGCGAACACATTTTTGTGATTCATTCTTAATTTATTCTAAGTAAGTAGACATCACAACCATCTACATTTCCACGATACTCAAACCCATTGGATAATGCAATTTGTTTTGAGGTTTCCTGCTCTG
>JAGOGN010000043.1 GCA_017996675.1 Lachnospiraceae bacterium
TTCCAGATGTGATTCACCTCAATGGCTGGATGTCTGCTTTGATTCCAATTTACTTGAAGACTTATTACAAAGATGATACTTACTTCAATGATACCAAGATTGTACTTTCGGTTTACAATGAAGATGATGTAGAACTCAATAATAATACAAAAGAAATTTTGGCTTTTGATAATATTTCCGATTTGGAATCGTTAGATAATCCTAGCTTTTTGAATTTTGTGAATGACAGCATGCAGTATGTAGATGTCATCGTAAAAGGAAATGAATTTTTGGAAGAAAAGCTGGATCAAGCTTATGGAAAGGCGGAAACCGAGAAATCGGATTACTTGAATGCAGATTCGATAGCTAAAGTTTATTAATTACGATTTTTTTATAATGATAAAGATAAAAACTTTGATGAAGATGATCCCGTTTTTGATAATGGGAATGGTGGTTTTAAATTCTTGTGAAGGAGAGCTGGATGATCTAGGTTCCCAGCTTGTAGAGGCAGGTGCATCGGAAGGTGTGGATAAAATGTTTGGAATTGTAGCTTATAATATTAATAATAATGATACAATTCAAACAGATGCTTCGAGAATTGACAGTGTAAGAATTGGTGCTTTTGATGAACCTGTTTTTGGGAGTCAGAAAGTATCTTACATCACACAGTTGAGACTCAATACTTATAATCCAGACTTCGGTGTAAACCCTGTGGTAGATTCTGTTGTTCTTACTTTGAAGCCAAGGTATGCAACTGCTACAGATTCTATTACGACTACTACAAATGAAGATTACATCTATCCAGAAGGATCTGTAGCTGCTAAAAAAGTAGTAACAACTTACCCCGTAAGCAAGTATGGAAAACACAAAATAGGTGGTCAAAAAACACCATTGACTATCAAGGTGAATGAGGTGAATGACTTTTTGGGTGGTTCTACCGATAAGGTGATTTCTAATAAAGCTATTGCATTAGGAACAGAAATAGGATCCAAAAATTTTAACGGGACAATCAATTCTGTCAAAATCACGAAAGATTCTGATAATAGTGATGTAATTCCTGAAATCACACCATCTTTAAGAGTCAATCTTGACAAAGATTTTTTCCAAAACAAAATTATTGCTAAAAAAGGAGATCAAGTATTGAAAGATGCTGCTTCTTTCATTAGATATTTCAAAGGAATCAGTATTTCTGTGTCGGATTCAGATGGTTATCTTTTTTCTATGAGACCAAACGATGCTACCATAAAGATTTATTATAAAAATGATGTGACTACAGATAATGTAGTTACACGCACAAAAGCAGAAACTGATCTTAGTTTAGGTTCAGGAAATGTTCATATCAGTAAGATTGTGTACAACAGACCTGCTTCTTACGTTGCGGCAATGTCCGCTGCCGGAGCTCCAAATGACGTAAGTGGAGACGAACTTCTCTACACGCAAGGAATGGGAGGTGCTGGTTTTGGACTTAAAATTCCTGCATCGGTAATCATACAATTAAAAAATCAATATAAGAACGAGAAAATCGGAATTGTATCTGCAAAAATCAGAGTTTACAATGATGATGTTACTTGGAACAATTCTTACAGGAAACCTTTCAGTATGCTTGTCATCGAAAAAGGAGAAAAAGGATTTTTACCAGATATGAGTGAGTTGAATGGAACAGGATATTCTCTCATTAGAACAGGGAATCTATCTACAAAAGATGCTTATTATGATATTGGAATTACAGCTTCTCTTAAGAAAATCATCCAAGATGAAACTTATGATGTAACGAAGGCGAAAGAATTTTTTGTGAATCTGGGAACCTATTCTTCCGATGCTTCTACAGGACTTTTGCTAGGACAGAATTATAATAACAGGGCTTATACGCCAAATCGTATCGTTCTGAAAGGAACAGATCAAACCAAAATTGGCCAAGAGTTGAATGCAACTTCAAAGGCTGCTCAATTAAGATTAATATACACCAAAAAATAATTAAAAACTGATAAAAAATGTGTGGAATTGTTGGATATACAGGTTTTCGTGACGCTTATGATATCGTAATCAATGGATTGCGTCGTCTGGAATATCGTGGTTACGATAGTGCCGGAGTTGTGCTTGAAACTGAGAATGGAAACTTCGAAGTTAAAAAGACGAAAGGTAAAGTGGACGACCTAGTTGCTATTTCTAATGGATTGAAAAATACTTCAAAAATTGGAATGGGACACACGAGATGGGCAACGCACGGCGTACCAAGTGATAAGAATTCTCACCCTCACGTTTCTAATAACGGAAAAATTGCATTGGTTCACAATGGTATCATCGAAAATTATGATACAATCAAAACCATGCTTATCAATAAAAATTTCGAATTTCACTCTGAAACAGATACTGAAGTTTTGGCAAATCTTATCCAGTATTTTATGGACAAAGAGCCAACTTTGGAATTTTCTGAAGCTGTAAGATATGCTTTGAACGAAGTTTATGGAGCTTATGCTATCTCTGTAATGCACGATGATTTCCCTGGTCAGCTGATTGTAGCGAGATTAGGATCACCTTTAGCGGTAGGTATTGGCGAGAACGAATATTTCGTGGCTTCTGATGCTTCTCCGTTTGTAGAATTTACAAAAGAAGCTGTCTATTTGGAAGAAGGTCATATGGCAACTATTTCTTTAGAGTCTGGAATTGACATCAGAACAATTAAAGAAAATGCTAAAATAGAACCAGCAATTCAGGAATTAAAACTAAATCTTGAGCAAATCGAAAAAGGAGGTTACGAGCATTTTATGTTAAAAGAAATTTTCGAACAGCCAAAATCTATTCTTGATACAATGAGAGGTAGATTACTTGCTGATGAAGGAATCATCAAAATGGCGGGTATCTGGGATCACTTGGAAAGATTGACAAATGCAGAGAGAATTGTTATTATTGCTTGTGGTACATCTTGGCATGCAGGTCTTATTGGAGAATATCTGATAGAAGAATTTGCCAGAGTACCTGTAGAAGTAGAATATGCATCAGAATTTAGATACAGAAATCCAATCATAGGACCAAAAGATGTTGTGATTGCAATTTCACAATCAGGAGAAACTGCTGATACAATGGCAGCAATCAAATTGGCTAAAGAAAAAGGAGCTTTCGTATTCGGAATTTGCAACGTTGTAGATTCTTCTATTGCTAGATACACAGATGCAGGTGCTTACACGCACGCTGGACCTGAGATTGGAGTGGCTTCTACAAAAGCTTTCACAGCTCAGTTGACGATTTTGTCATTAATTGCGATCAAGTTAGGAAATCACAATGGCAATCTTGGTAAAGCAGATTTCATGAGATTGATTACAGAATTGGAATCTATCCCTAAAAAAGTAGAAGATGTGCTGAATTCTGTGGATAGTAATGTAAAAGAGATTGCTAAACACTTCGCAGATGCTACTAATTTCTTATATCTAGGAAGAGGATATAATTTCCCTGCCGCTTTGGAAGGTGCTTTGAAATTGAAAGAAATTTCTTACATCCACGCAGAAGGTTATCCCGCTGCTGAAATGAAACACGGACCAATTGCTTTGATAGATGAAAATATGCCAATCGTAATCATAGCACCAAAAATTGGACATTATGATAAAATTGTAAGCAACGTTCAGGAGATCAAAGCAAGAAAAGGAAAAGTAATTGCGGTTATCAACAAAGGAGATACTCAGGTTGCAGCTATGGCAGACTATATTATCGAGATTCCTGAAACCTCAGAATGTTTCTCTCCAATCTTAGCTTCTGTTCCATTGCAACTCCTTTCTTACTACATTGCAGTAGAAAGAGGAGCAAATGTTGACCAACCGAGAAACCTTGCAAAATCAGTAACTGTAGAATAATTTCATGGTTTGTGAAATATTCTTTAACAATTTACGTTTTGAATAAAAATTAATAATTATTCATAAAAAAAAATATATATTTACCGCTTAATTTCTTTAAAATAGGATGAAAAGGATATTACTAATATTATTATCAACGTCGGTTATTGTTTCTTGTTCCAAAGGGAGCAAGGGAAGTGCTGGTAAGCCCGGTATGAAGGGAGAACTTGTTCCGAGAGGGTCGGCCAAATCATTTATTGCAGAAAGACCTTATGGGATGGTTTCTATTCCCGGTGGATCTTTCGTAATGGGTATGGCGGACCAAGATTTTGCCGCTACTCCAGAAAAAGCGATGCCAAAAACGGTTACCGTGAATTCCTTTTTTATGGATGAAACAGAAATTACCAATGCAGAATACCGCGTATTCATTAATGCTGTGAGAGATTCTATCGCAAGAGGTTTGCTGGCAGAAGCTGCTGGTGAAGGCGGTGGAGAAGAAGGCGGTGATGGAGGATCTATCGGCGATTATGCTTATGCTGGTAAGAAAACTGGAGATGAAGAAGCTAATGCTTATCAAAAATTCATGGAGTCTCAAGGTGGTAGAGATGGTTACAACGAATCTAAAAAATTGGATTGGAAAGTGCCATTGCAATATAATACATCAGCTTATCCAGATGAGAAATACGCAGAGATCTTAGAGTCTATGTATTTGCCTGCTGAAAAGAGAATCAACAACGAGAGAATTATCGATTGGTCTAAAATTAAATACAATTACCAATGGGAAGATGTTCTTTCTGCTGTTAAAGATAAAGACAGAAGTGCAAACTATCTGAAAAAAGAAAGTATTGCAGTTTATCCGGATACAACCGTTTGGATCAGAGATTTTAATTATGCTTACAACGAGCCATTGTTCGATCAGTATTTCTGGCATAATGCTTATAAGGAATATCCTGTAGTAGGTGTTACTTGGGATCAGGCAAGAGCGTTCTGTGATTTCAAAACTAAATTGAAAACCGATCACAACAATAGTCTTAAAAAGAAGAAACAAAAAGCAATGAGATTCCGTCTTCCAACAGAAGCAGAATGGGAATATGCTGCAAAAGGAGGAATTGAAAATGCTTCTTATCCTTGGGGAGGTCCTAACTTGCAAGACTCAAGAGGATGCTACCTTGCTAACTTCAAACCAAAAAGAGGTTCTTACATAGAGGATGAGAAAAAAGGAAATTATACTTACACAGCGCCTGTAAGAAAATTCCCTAAAAACGGTTACGGATTGTATGACATGGCTGGAAACGTTGCAGAATGGACAGAGTCACCATACAGCAATTCTACTTACGAATTCTCTTCAACATTGAATCCTTATTTGTCAAATCAGGCTTACAGAGAAGCGAAGAAAACCGTAAGAGGTGGGTCTTGGAAAGACGTAGGATATTTACTAATGACTGGTTACAGAGACTGGGAAAGAAAAGATTCTGCAAGAAGTTTCATTGGTTTCAGAACCATCCAGGATATTCCTTCCGGAGCAGGAAAATTTAAAAGAACAACTAAATAATTAACTAACTATTACTAACTAACTAAAAACTAAAAAAAATGTTTAAAACTAAAGATTCTATCACGAATTTTGTCTATTCGTTTGGTGCAGCTATCGTAATCCTTGGAGCTCTATTCAAAATGACACACTGGAGCCTTGGTCCTATTACAGGTAACGTAGCGCTTGCAGCAGGTTTGATTACAGAGGCACTTATCTTCTTATTCTTCGCATTCGATCCACCAAAATCTGAAGAAAGCTATGCTTGGGAAAATGTTTACCCAGAATTATTAGACGAAACTGCTGAGAGACAACCAAGAAAAGCTGTAGCTAAAGTTGAAAATAAAGAACTAGAAGTATCTTTGTCCGACAAACTTGATAAAATGTTGGCAGATGCTAAATTGGATGTTTCATTGTTCGAAAGACTTAGAGGAGGAATTGATAAATTCTCTTCTTCAGTAGATCAAATCAACCAAACTGTTGATGTTTCTGCTTCTACTCACAAATATAACGAGCAACTTAATATGGCTGCTTCTCATTTGGAAAGTATGAATGCTTTGTATGCACTTCAATTGGAGCAAGGACAAAAGCAATCAGAATTCAGTAAAAAATATGTTGAAGATATTCAAAAATCTGCAGCACATTCTGAAAAATTCAACGAAGAATTACAAGGACTTACAGGTAATCTAAATAATCTTAATAGAGTTTACGGTGGCATGCTTAGCGCAATGAAGTCTTAATTCACTATCATTTTAATTTTTGTTTAACAATTAATTTAATTTATTAAAATGGCAGGAGGCAAACAGACACCACGTCAGAAGATGATTAACCTGATGTACTTGGTTTTCATTGCGATGCTAGCAATGACAATCGATCAGCAAATCATCAGATCATATAAAGATACAAATCAGTCGTTAACTGATACAAGATTAACGGTAGAAGATAAAAATGATAATATCTTTAAGAAAACGTTACAAGCGAAAGCAGTATCTTCTCCAGAGAGTTACGGTCCTATGTTAGACCAGTACAAAACTTTAGAAGCAAAAACCAACGATTTAGTAGGGTTTATTGAGGGTATCAAAAATAAGATGAGTACTGAAGCAGAATATGATGCTACTCTTCCTATTGAAGAAAGTATTACTGCGCTTAATAATACAGAACCAGCCACTCAGAATTTTTTCAAAGATGGAGACGAAAAAACACCATCTAAAACTTCTCAGGATCTTAAAACTAAAGTTGATGATTTAAGAAATTTCATTGTTTCAACTTTTGGAGCAAGTCAACAACTTAAAGCTGTTGCTGATAGAGCTCAAAAAACTTTGATTGTTGATTTTCCTAAAGGTGACAACAGAAATACTCAAGGATGGATTCAGTATAAGTTTTACAATCAGCCGTTAGTTGCTGCACTTTCTAACTTGGAGATTCTTCAATCAGAAGCTAGAAACTTGCAGTCAGATGCATTGACATCTATGCTACAAGAAAAAGTAGATGCAGATATCAAGTTTGATGCTTACGAAGCTTTGGTTTCTGGACCTAGTTCTGTAATGAAAGGTGAGCCAGCTCAGATTAAAGTGGCGATCGGAACTTTCGCAAGTTCGGTTCCAGGTTTAGCAATTACTGGTGCAAAAGTTGTTAATGGTCAAGGTATAATCACACCAGGAACAGGCGCAGTTGGAGCTCAAGAATTAAAAGGAACGATATCATTCACAGATAAAAATGGAAAAGTTCATTCTCTTCCTTATGCACACACACTTAATGTAGTTTCTGGTGCAGAAGCTTTGAAAGAGCAAAGTGGAGCAATTTTGGCAGCGGATAAAATGAATGTTTTGTACAGAGGCTTATCCAACCCAGTTTCTGGTTCTATTTTAGGTGCTAATCTTGAAGCGACTACATTGTCTGCTGCAGGTGCATCTGTAAGTGGAGGAAAAGGAAAATGGAATGTAACTCCAAGTGGAGCAAATGAAGTAACACTTACAATTGCGGGTAAATCTCCAAGTGGAAAAACTATTTCTCAGCCTTTCAAATTTAGAGTTAAAAGTATTCCGCCACCAAGAGGTGAAATCAGAGGTAAGAGTTATGACATTATGCCTGCGAATATGATTTCGAAACAAACTTTGACAGCAACACTTAAGGATTTTGATTTCCCAGTTAGCTTCAGTGTTGTAAGTTTCAAAGTCAAAGTACCAGGAAAAGCAGTTATGTCGGTTAACGGTAATTCATTGGCACCAGTGGAATCTTTAACTAAGGGATTAAGATCTGGCGACAATATTGCGATTTTCGATGTTCAAGCGACAGCACAAGGATTAAGTGGAGTTGTACTTCCTAATATTGGTGGAGTAGTTATCAGCGTACTTTAATTTATTAAAAAAGTTATTATCAAGTTATTGATTTTATATTTCAATATTTATTATGAAAAAGATTTTATATAGTTTAATTTGTCTTTCTTCTGCAATGGCTTTTGGTCAGAGTAGCATTCTTAATGCTAATTCACCACAGACATTTAGAGAGGATCGTGAGATCAAGAAAGATAGTATTACACCTCTTAAGTATGGATTTATCGAAGATAAAGACATTTTAAGAAGTATGGTGGTGTGGGAAATAATTGATATGAATGATAAAATTAATCAACCTTTTTATCATAACAGCGATGGTCTAGTAACACAAAATAAATCTCTTTATCAAATTTTATTGGAATCTGTTAATTCTGGTAAAGTAAAAGAAGTTTATTCTGATGATAGTTTTACTACCAGACTTACCCCAGAAGGTATTGCTGCTGCTACATCGGTTCCAATGGTTGATGATTACTTTACTGAAAAATTAAACGAAGGTAAGATAGAAGATGCAGAAGCTCAGAGAATTTTAAAATATTTTACGTCTTTAAAAGGAACGGATAATAAACAGATAACTGGCTTGTTTATGAAATATTCAACCAGATTGTCTGATGTTTTGGAATTTAATGGATCGGCTCAACCTGCTTCTACTGAAGAAACTGTAACTACTGGAAAAGGTAAGAAAAAGAAGACTGTAAAAAAAGCAGCCAAAGCTCCTACAATTGAGCCAGGCACTATGCTTGTAAATCTGGACGGATCTTGGTATAAAGTCAAAAAGTCTGATATTGAGGCCAATGTTGGTTTTGCTGAAACAACCACTGAAAAAGTTAAAGCTCTTAAGCTTATGGGAATGTGGTATATCGACAAAAGAGATACACAGTTGAGATACAGATTGCTTGGAATTGCAGCCATGGGAGAAGATCCAAATTCAGCCATTCTTAAGAAAGAAAGAATGCAACAAATGCAAGATTCTGGTGCTCCTGTAGATCCTTCAGCAATGCAGGATATTGGAGCTGATTTGATTGATCTTTTCTGGATTTACTATCCAGATGCAAGACAAGTTCTTTCAAGCAATTATATTTTCAATGCTAAAAACTCTACTTCTGATATCACCTTTGATGATGTTCTTAATGCAAGAAGATTCTCAGCAGTTATCTACAAAGCAGATAATGGTTTAGGAAGAGGTGGAAGTGGGATCATTGATGAATATATCCCAGCTGATACAGACGGACAATTGGAAGAAAGTGACAGAATCAAAGCACAGATTCTTCAAATGGAAAACGATATGTGGAATTACTAATATTTCTCATATTCCAAATAGAAAAACCTGAGTATCTTTACTCAGGTTTTTTATTTTTATGAATCAAGTTGATTATATCATTGTCGGAGGTGGATTTGCAGGCTTTTTTCTTGCCCATCAGTTGAAGAAGAACAATGCTTCTTTTGTCATTTTCAATGGGAATAAGACGTCCGGTTCGCACATCTCAGCAGGCGTTTGCAATCCGGTTATTCTAAAGCGATTCAGTACATTCTGGAAGTCCAAAGTTCAGATGCATTACTTAGAAACTATTTTTTCGGAAATTGAAGATTACACAAGCAAAAATTATTTGATAAAAGAGCCCGTCGCCAGAATATTTCATGACGAAGCTGAGAAAGTTCAATGGCTCAAAAACTCTAATAAAGACGATTTAAAATCTTTTTTAAGTCATGATTTCATTAATTTAAAGAGCGTCGACAATCCATTAGATTCAGGAATTGTAAATGGGTCTTGCCGGGTAGATGTTGAAGGTTTTTTTAAGGATATGAGAACGTTTTTTGAAAGCCATGGCAATATCATTAATGATAATTTCGATTATGATTCCATCGATATAAGAAACTCGGTCTATAAAAATTTCACTTTTAAGAATATTATCTTCTGTGAAGGAATTCACGTAAATGACAATCCATTTTTCAATACTCTTCCCGTTGTGCCGAACAAAGGACATTGTTTGGAAGTGGAAATCAACCAAGAGATAGATCCATTTATCATCAAGAAAAAACATTTCCTTTTTTCGCTTTCGAAGAATCGTTTTTATTATGGCGGAACTTACGGACGGTTAGATAATTCGGAAGAGATTGACCCGGAATTTGTAGAGGAATTAGAAAGTGGACTAAAAGCGTTTTATAAAAATCAATATGAAATCGTCAAAGTCAAAACCGCATTTCGTGCAACGGTAGATGACAGAAGACCGATTTTGGGAACGCATTCGGAATATGAAAACTTAAAAATTTTTAATGGCCTTGGGGCGAGAGGTGTCCTCAATGGAAGTTATTTTTCCAATGTCATGTGCGATTATCTACAACACAAAACCGAACTGGATCCGGAGATAGATGTGAAAAGGTTTTATTAATTTTTACTTGATTTCCTGACCAAATTGTAGGATAAAACCATTATTGTCGTAGATAGCAAATTCGCGCATTCCCCATTCAAAAGTTTCCAACTCGTAGCAAATCTGAGTTGCAGATTTTAGACTTTTCCAGATATCATCCACGTTTTGAACATTGATGTAAAAACTTCCTGTAAAATTAGGTTTGATGAAAACCGAATGATGGTTTGGTTTGGCAAACATCAGTTCCACGTTGTCTCGGAAAACGGTTGCCCAGCCCCAGTCATCATTCTTTTCGCCGAGTTCAAAACCAAGTGTTTCTGTGTAGAATTCTATTGTTTCTTCAAATTGGTCAGTCCAGAGAATAGGTCTTAATGAGTTAAATTTCATCTTATACAAAGGTTAATAGTAATGCCAATACAAATCCGATGGCTGCGAAAATCATTCCTCTTCGGAAAACTTTGGACT
>JAGOGN010000218.1 GCA_017996675.1 Lachnospiraceae bacterium
GAAGTATCTGAAATAATTTGAGCGGTCTTGATCATATTTTCCAGATAACGAATTCGTCCTTCGTTAATATTCTTATCCCGCTTTGCTGCGTAATATTCAAAATTCTCACTTAAATCGCCCTGTGCTCTGGCATCCTTAACTGCTTCAATGGCATGTTTACGAACAACCAACTTGCGATGCTCGATCTCTGCTTCCATTTTAAGAATATCTGATTTTGTTAAACGATCATACATATTGCTGGTTCCTTTCCACTTAAAAGGCTTGTTTTCCACTTAAGCATTGATACATGAGAGTTTCAAAAATAGCAATCATCCCACAGCGACTGGTGATATCATTTCCTTCAAAACTCATCTGATCCGCAAAAATGTAAAAATTCAAATCACTCATATTTTGAATCACATTATTATCAGCTCTGGTAAATGAAACAATAGTTGGAGTCGCCACTGCCAAAACTTCATCTAAGCCACGTAACACACTTTTATTATCACCTGTATACGATAAAACCATAATCACATCATCTTTCGATATTTTATGCCGCATTGCCTTTATTTCATAATCTTCAATCGGAACAGACACTTTATATCCGGCTATGGTCAGAATCCGATACATATAATTCGCAACTTCTCTGCTCAGTCCTTCCGCCATAATGTAAATCACAGGAAAACGACTCATTAAATTAGAGAATTCAACAGCCTTTTCACTCGATACAACTTTTACAGCCTCAATTATATTTTTCAAATAAGAATCTTTATAATCAACTCTTGTAACCGCTTTGGGAATACGATTATCTCTGGATTCTTTCTCTGTCTGGGCGATAATTTCCTGAAATTCTGAGTATCCTTCAAATCCTAGTTTTCGTACAAAACGAAAAACGGTTGCTGTCGAAACAAAGCACTTTCCTGCGAACTCACGAATACTCATTTTCTTCATAATATGAAGGTTCTTCAATGTGTATTGTAATAATTCCTGTTCTGTTTTCGATAGTTCACTGGCTTTTTCACTGGCCACCTCATAAAAATCCATTTATTCACCCTATCCTACTCTTTTTCTTACATCTATTTATTACTTCTATTTTATCACAGCTGTATTCTTTCCGAAAGTATTATTTCAAAGGAAAAGGCAGAAGCCTAGTAGCTTCTGCCTTGGGAAATATTCAATGAATGCCATTTCTGGCGATTGTCTGATAAATTAAAACTTCAAAAATTGCTAACATTCCACATCGACTGGTTAAATCCAAATCATCCACTGTCAACACATCTGAAAAAAAGTAGAAATTCAAATCGCTCATATTCTGCAATTCATTATGATCTGCTTTTGTGAATGAGATAATGGTTGGTGTCGCAACTGTAAAGATATCATTCAGGCTTCGCAGTACTTTTTGGTTATCGCCCGAATAAGAGAATGCTAAGATCACATCATCTCTTTTCATTCGTCTAGCGACTGCTTTAACCTCATAGTCCTCTTTCGGATACTCCACTAAGAAACCACAAATGGTCATAATCTGGTATGCATAATTTGCAATTTCAGTGCTAAGTCCATCCGCCAAAAGAAATATTCTTGGATAGCGTCCTAAGATATGACAAAACATGTCACATTGTCCTTCCTTCATAACCTGGACAGATTCAATTATATTTTTCATATAATTTTCTCGATATTCCAAATCATCCAGTTCTTTCGGGACATAGATTTTACTTGCTTGTTCATCCGTTTCTTTGAGTGCATCAATAAATTCACTGTACCCAGTAAATCCTAATTTTTTCACAAAACGAAAGACCGTAGCCGTAGAAACAAAACATTGTGCTGCCAACTCCCGAATACTCATTTCTGGAATATGTGACAAATGGTTCATCACATATTCCAGAATTACTTTTTCCGTTTGAGACAAATCTTTTTTCCGTTCACTGCTTACCTGAAAAAAATTCATGTAGTATGCCTCCTACATTGTGATTGCAGTACCGCTTTCACCTGTCATTGCAGCAACAGCTTTTTCTAATGAGCCAATTACTGCTTTACGTCCTGGTTTGCTCTGAGCAAATCCCATTGCAGCCTGAACTTTAGGAAGCATGCTTCCTGGTGCGAACTGGCCCTGTGCAATATACTCATTTGCTTCTGCAATTGTCATTGTAGCAAGATCTTTCTGTTCTGGTGTTCCATAGTTTACTGCAACACGGTCAACAGCTGTCAAAATAAATAAGAAATCAGCGTCTACTAACTCAGCAAGCTTTGCAGTTGCAAAATCCTTATCAATTACTGCTGGAATTCCAACATAATCGCCTTCTTCGTTTTTATAAACAGGAACACCGCCACCGCCTGATGCAATTACGATAAATTCTCTGTTTAACAACTCTAAAATTGATTCTTTCTCAACAATATCAATTGGTTTTGGAGATGCAACAACACGACGGTAACCTCTTCCAGAATCTTCTTTGAACTGGATGGTTGCATCTTCAGCCATGATTGCGTCTGCCTGTTCTTTTGTATAAAAATCACCGATTGGTTTCGTTGGATTTTTAAATGCTGGATCATTGATATCTACTTCAACCTGAGTAACTACAGTTGCAGCATGCCAAGGCATTTTATGCAAGCGTAATTCTCTTAAAATTCCCTGCTGCAGATGATATCCAATATATCCCTGACTCATAGCAGTACATTCTGGTAATTCAAACTGAGCAATTTTATCATTATGCTGACTAGCCACATCAAATGCCAGGTTAATCATACCAACCTGTGGTCCATTTCCATGACTTACGATGATTTCATGTCCCTGCTCAATCATTCCAATTAAAGATGGTGTAGCATTGTGGATCATCTCCATTTGTTCCTTTGGAGTCTTTCCAAGTGCATTTCCACCAAGTGCAATTACAACTCTTGCCATATTATTCTCCTCGCGCAAAAAATTAGTCTAAATAAGCCAATCTTTCTTCCATGAAATTATCTAATTCTTCTTTTGCTGCTAATTTAGTAGCTTCAGAAGTTTCTTTTTGGTATCTTGTAAAGTAAACTAAAAGACCTCTCATTGCTGTTAAACGATTTCCAGCTTCTTCAAATGCAACAGAGATATCGGAATCTAATACTTCATCCGTAACATCTTCTCCACGTGTTGCTGGAAGACAATGCATAAATTTACATCCAAGGTTACCCATCTGCATTAATTCACGATTACACTGATAATCAGCGAATACACGAACTCTTTCTTCTTTTGGCATTTCACTTTCATATAAACCATACCAAACGTCTGT